>NZ_JBSRZW010000034.1:0-25359 GCF_054058015.1 Thermostichus sp. MS-CIW-30 | reverse complement strand
TGCTTGGCGATGGTTGACTGAACGAGTTACTTGTCAAGGTTCTGGGGCGCCGGGGCTGGGTGGCCTCATCAGCGCTTTACTACCCTATCCCCACCCCCACCACCCCGTCAAGATATCCAACCCAAAATTTTTGGCAAGTTTTTGGCGAGAATAGCAGGGAAAAGAAGAAATAAAACTGTTTGAATATTGACATTCTGACTGCAGAGTTAATAAGATGGTTGCGAGGGTCAGGTTTCGGAGAAACTGTGATGCTGACTTTGCGCAAGCGGGAAGAGAGGGGTCATGTCAAGCTCAGTTGGCTTGATACTTACCACTCATTTTCTTTTGGAGAGTACTACGACCCTCGCTACATGGGCTTCCGGGCTTTGCGGGTGATTAACGATGACCGAATCAGCCCGAGTGCTGGCTTTCCGACCCATGGGCACCGGGACATGGAGATCGTTACCTATGTTTTGGAAGGGATCCTTGAGCATAAAGACAGCTTGGGCACGGGATCTGTGATTCGTCCTGGTGAAATTCAACGGATGACGGCAGGCACAGGGATCTGGCACAGCGAGTACAACCACTCGGCAGATGAGGAGGTTCATCTGCTGCAAATTTGGATTTTGCCGGAGCAGGAAAACCTGGAGCCCAGCTATGAACAAAAAGCGACGGGTTTGACAGAGCATCCCAATGAGTTTTGTTTAGTTGCCTCTCGAGATGGGCGCCAGGGATCCGTGATTGTGCATCAGGATGTGAATCTCTATGCGGGGTTGATTGAGCCGGGACGCACCATTCACCGACACTTGGATGAGAAGCGCTACGGATGGCTGCAGATAGCTCGGGGCGATGTGACCCTGGATGGCTTGTTTTTGCGAGAAGGAGATGGCGTGGCCATTGCTGAGGAAAGCGAGCTCAACCTTTTCAGTGAGAAAGGTGCTGAGGTGCTGCTGTTTGATTTGGCCTGAGGATGACTTTTGGCTAAGTTCTGGCCGTTTGCCTCAAGTTCATAGTCGTTTCAGGCTGGGGTGAGACGTCCGGGCTACTGAGAGAAGCCTTCTGACCTGTGCATTATTGCTCCGCAACGCTAACGCGAAGGCGCGACCGACGCTTCGGGTGTGGGCGCAGTGTCTTAGTTCGAATCGAGGTGGCCATAGGTCTTTTGGGATCTCAACTTTTTCTTCTGCTTTCAAGTACTTTCAGGAGGAGAAGTGGATCCCTTCTTCGAGGTTTTGCTGAGTGAATTGAGAAAGAACTTGCTGCCAAAGGTGGCCAGTCTGGGATCCCTTTCCCTTGACGTGTAGAAGGCGGGCTCCTTCCTGCTGGGGATGGGGCTGTAGGCGCAGCCAGAGGTAGGTCGCAGGCAGATGGCGGAGGTACTGGGGCCACTCAATAGCGGTGATCCCACCTTGGCTCCAAAGTTCTTCTAGCCCTAGGTCTTCTAGGAGTGTGGATTCTTTCCCACCGGCGCGAGCGGCAGAAGAGGTCTCTAGGCGGTAGAGATCGCAATGGAAAAGAGGGATCCGCCCGGTGCGGTATTCCTGTACCAGCACGAAGGTGGGGCTGTCGATGGGTTCGGGGATCCCTAAGCCCTGCCCTAGTCCCTGCACAAAGGTGGTTTTGCCGCTGCCCAGATTACCTTCGAGAAGAATGACCAAGCCGGAAGTGGAGCCGAGGCTGCGGCTGGGAGGGGGAGATTTTTGTTGACCTGAAGGGGCGAGGAAGCCAAGGGCGGCTTGAGCTACGAGGGCCCCTAGTGATTGGGTAGCAGCGGCGGATGGCAGCAGCAGAGGGGAGGCTTGCTGCCAGAGCTCTTCATTCTGTTCGCTGGCCATGGCTTACAACTCCTTTGGGGCGGGGATCCCAGGCGAGGAAGTTGCCTCGTTTGGGTGAACAGAAACGCGTTTGGGAGCTGTCAAGATTGCGGCCAGGCCTGCTCCAATGAGCAACAGGCTCACCCCCTGCGCCACCCGCAGGGATCCCAGCATGAGGCTATCGGTGCGCAGGCCTTCGATCCAGAAGCGCCCCAGGCTGTACCCCACCAGGTAGAGGCCCAAGAGGGTGCCGGGGGGAAGCTGGCGCCGGTAGCTTAAAAAGAGCAGGAGCCCGAAGAGACCAAAGTTCCAGAGGGATTCGTACAAAAAAGTGGGATGGACGCGCGATCCATCAGGCAGCTGCAGTTGTACCCACAGAGGGCTATCCGGAGGCAACACCTTTCCGTAGGCTTCGTTGTTGAAGAAGTTGCCCCAACGTCCGATCCCCTGACCAAGGCTGAGGGAGGGAACAAGGCAATCGGCTAGCAACCAAAAACTCAGCCGGTGCCGCCGGGCGAACAGGTAAAGCGCCGCACTGCCGCCGATCAAGGCACCGTGAATGGCAATGCCCCCCTGCCAGAGGGCCAAGACCTGCCACCAAGGGCCATCTCGATAGCGTTCCCACTCAAGGGCCACATAGTACAGGCGAGCAAGGGGCAGGGATCCAACCACCAACCACACCAGCAGATCAGGCATGGAACTGGGGGGAAGGCCACGCCGAGCTGCCAGATGGCGAGCCAGGAGCAAGCCCAACACCATTGCCAGGCCGATCAATAAGCCATACCAGCGCAGGCTGAGCGGCCCCCAACTAAACACAACCGGGCCGGGGGATTGTAAGACCAAAGTCATGACCGTGGGGACATTCCTGAGCAGATCCCTTTAGCCCACTCTACCCGCTCTGCAAGGCTATGCAGAAGACCTGCCCTCACCCCCAGCCCCTCTCCCAGAGGGAGAGGGGAGTTAGGAACCGAGGCAAGGTACGAGCTGACTGCAGTTGGAGGGAGAGGGATCCGCTCAGAGCAAGGCGACAATGTTAGAATGCAGGCTCGATTTTCCACCACGACTCCTGGGGGGGATGCGGGTTATGGCCCGGAAAGCCGCTGCTGTGAACACTGCTGATGACTCGGACAAATTGAAGTCAGAAAAACGCAAAGCCCTGGAGCAGGTGTTAAGCCAGATCGAGCGGAATTTCGGCAAAGGGGCAATCATGCGCCTGGGAGATGCCACCCAGATGCGGGTGGAGACCATACCCAGTGGGGCCATCACCCTCGACTTGGCCTTGGGCGGAGGTTACCCAAAAGGGCGGATTATCGAAGTCTTTGGGCCGGAATCTTCTGGGAAAACTTCAATTGCCCTACATGCCATCGCCGAAGTGCAAAAACAAGGGGGAACGGCAGCTTTTGTGGATGCGGAACATGCGCTGGATCCCACTTACGCAGCAGCTTTGGGGGTTGATATTCAAAACCTGTTGATCTCGCAACCGGATACGGGAGAGGCAGCTCTGGAGATTGTCGATCAGTTGGTGCGCTCGGCAGCTGTGGATATCGTGGTGGTGGACTCGGTAGCAGCGTTGGTGCCCCGGGCTGAGATCGAAGGGGATATGGGAGATGCCCATGTGGGATTGCAGGCGCGCCTGATGAGCCAAGCGCTGCGCAAGATTGCCGGAAATGTCAGCAAAACCGGATCCATCGTTCTTTTCTTAAACCAATTGCGCTCCAAAATTGGCGGCATAGGCTATGGCCCCCAGGAGACCACCACCGGCGGCAATGCCCTTAAGTTTTATGCGTCGGTGCGGCTAGATATTCGCCGCGTTCAAACCCTGAAAAAAGGTGCGGAAGAATACGGGATCCGAGCGCGGGTCAAGGTGGTGAAAAACAAAGTTGCCCCCCCTTTCCGGCGGGCAGAATTTGACATCATTTTCGGCCAAGGGATCTCCAACATCGGCTGCATTATCGATCTGGCCGAGGAGATGGGCATTCTCAAGCGCCGCGGCTCTTGGTACAGCTACAAGGAGGAAAATGTTGCCCAAGGAAGGGACAATCTGGTTGTCTACTTGAAGGAAAACCCAGAGCTCCTAGCGGAGGTGGAAGCGGCTGTGCGGGAGAAACTTTCTGCGGGGGTGACGGTTTCCGCCAGCCGGCCGGCAGCGATGGAGGAGGGAGAGCAGGAAGAGAATGAGGATGCGGTCTTTGTAGAGGAAGAGTTCTGAGGGAGCAGCTAGCTGTTCAGGGAGCGCTTCCTGAGCGAGATCGCCGCTGGCGCAGGGCCTCGTAGAGCAACAACCCCCCCGTCATAGCGACGTTCAGAGATTCGACACCCTCGGCCATCGGGATCCGCACCTGGGCATCGGCCTGTTGGATAGTCGCTTCCCTCAGGCCAGCCCCTTCGTTGCCCAGGAGAAAAAGGGTAGGGCAGGTGAGATCTTGATCCCAGTAACAGCTTGCCGTGGGGGAGAGGGTAGCGGCCAAAACTTGGATCCCGTGGCAACGGCAGCTCTGGATCCAGGCGGCTAGGTCGGGCACGACTTGGGGCGGACGGCGAAACCACTGGCCGGCAGAGGCCCGCAAGACTTTGGGGTTTTCGGGATCGACGCTGTCTGCGCTTAGCCAAAGGCCGTCGGCTCCTGCGGCGGCCACGACTCGGATTAGGGATCCCAAATTGCCTGGATCTTGCAGCGTTTCCACCACAAGGCCCAAACGTAACTTGGACAGGGGGGGAGAGGAAATCTGCCAACTGACGGCCACGGCCACAGCTCCTTCGGGAGACTCGGTGGTACAGAGCGCTGCCATGACTTCTGAGCTGACGGGTTGCCGCCGTAGGCCCTTGGGCAGATCGGCCAGCAGGTGAGGGTGACGGCTGGCCCAGTCGGGCGTGTAGCAGAGGGCTTGCAAAGGCCAGCCGACCCGCAGGGCTTCTTCGATGAGATGGGATCCCTCCACCAAAAAGGCGCCCTGTTCCCGCCGGCCTTTGCTGCGGTGCAACTGCCGCAACTTGCGGATCCAGGGGTTTTTCGGACTGGTCAGCAGCTCAGAAGCCATGTGGCAATGGTTAAGGTACTCCCCAAGTCTTCGGCGTTGCTGCCCTCACCCCCAGCCCCTCTCCCAGAGGGAGAGGGGAGTTAGTAACCGGAGCGGCGCAGCCGTTGGATAAAAAATCCATCCCGATCCTGCCGGTGGGGCCAGATGAGCAGGGGATCCCCTTCAGCAGCCCAATTGGGGTGGCTGTCGAGAAAGGCTTGAATGATCTCCTCGTTTTCGGCAGGATGCAGCGTACAGGTGGCGTACACCAACACTCCGCCCGGCTTAAGCCAACGGGCTGCCACCTGCAGAAGCTGAGCTTGCAGGTGGGCCAATTCAGGGATCCGCTCTGGAGTCTGCCGCCAGCGAGCGTCAGCATGGCGGTGCAAGGTGCCTAGGCCGGAGCAGGGGGCATCCAGCAGTACGCGGTCAGCACTCTGCCAGGGGGGCAAGGGGGCAGGGGGTAAGGACTCCGTCCCGCTGACGCGATCGGCAGCAGCGCTCAGGGATAACAGGTCGATGGCCAGGGGACGGATTGAGCTCAAGCCCAGGCGCTGCCTATTTTCCTCCAGGCGCCGCAGACGGTGGGGGTGGCGATCCAAAGCCCAGATTTCCCCCCGATCCTGCATGTGTTGGGCTATTTGGGTGGTCTTGCCGCCCGGAGCAGCGCAGCAGTCGATCACCCGCTCCCCTGGCTGGGGATCCAGCCAATGCACCACCTGCTGGGCACTGGCATCTTGAACGCTCCACCAACCCTGGGCAAAGCCGGGCAGGGCCGTGATGTCGCCGGCATGATCCTGAAGTCGCAAGGCACCCGGCACCTCGGAGATGGGGAGGGCAGGGATCCCGGCTGCTGCCAAGGCTTGAATGACTTTATTCACATCTGCCCGCAGTGGGTTGACCCGCAAATCCAGGTGGGGTGGCTGATTAAACCAAGCACACAACTGCTCCGTTTCCACCGGCCCCAGGCGCTCCCACCATAGGCTCACCAACCAGTCGGGAAAGCTGTGCCGGATCCCCAAAGCCTGAATTGGGTCGGCTGGCAGAGTGTCCTCGAGGGGCTTGAGGGGATCCTTCTCTGGCTGATCCAACACTTGCCGCTGGTAGGCGCGCAAGATGCCGTTCACCACCCCTGTCAGGGATCCCAGCCCCATCT
The DNA here is from genome assembly GCF_054058015.1 of Thermostichus sp. MS-CIW-30. Taxonomy (NCBI): domain Bacteria; kingdom Bacillati; phylum Cyanobacteriota; class Cyanophyceae; order Thermostichales; family Thermostichaceae; genus Thermostichus; species Thermostichus sp. MS-CIW-30. Next base: position 19,393 of record NZ_JBSRZW010000034.1, on the reverse strand, counting down.
GGCGGGCCAATTCCACGCTGGTATGGATGGCAGCACTGGCCGGGATCTGATCCAAAAAAGCCAGTTGGTAGAGGCCGAGATGCAAAATCAGTCGCAAATCGGGGGGCTGCTTGTGGGCAGGACGCTGGGCAAGGCAATCGATCAAGGCATCGAGGGTGCGGCGACGGCGGGTAATGCCATACACCAGCTCGCTGACCAGATGCCGGTCGGCGGGGATCAGGCTGCTGTTGGCCAACAAATGCCCCAGAACCAGGTCGGCATAGGCGTTTTGCCGCTCGATCTTCTGCAAGGCCAAGAGGGCCAGTTGACGTGCGTTCATGGTCGCCCCAAAAGGTTTTCCCATTCTCCCCCCTGGGCGATACTGGAGAAGCCCCTAAGGGATCCCAATCATGCCTTACACCAGCGCCTTCTTAGAGGTGATCCCCGCCATCGACCTTTTGCAGGGCCGCGCCGTGCGCCTTTACCAGGGGGATTACGCCCAGGCAGAACAGGTAGCCGACGACCCGATCCAACAGGCCGAAGCTTGGGCGGCACAGGGTGCCCCTCGCCTGCATGTGGTCGATCTGGACGGAGCCAAAAGCGGGGATCCAGTCAACCTGCCCATCATTGAGCGCATTGTCCGCAGCCTGGCCATCCCGGTGCAGGTGGGGGGTGGGATCCGATCCCTGGAACGGGCGCGGCAGTTGCTGGAGCTGGGGGTGGATCGGGTGATCGTTGGCACCCTAGCCGTAGAGGATCCCGACACCCTGGAGGCTATGACCCAAGCCTTCCCCGGTCGGGTTTGGGTGGGGATCGACGCTCGGCAGGGGCAAGTGGCCACCCGCGGCTGGCTGAGCACCACTCCCCTGCGGGCCACCGAATTGGTGCAACGGGTGGGGGAACAGGGCGTCGCCGGCATCATCTACACCGACATTGGCCGGGATGGCACCCTGGCCGGGCCCAATTTAGAACAGCTGCGCCAGATCCTAGCCGTCTCTCAAGTGCCTGTAATTGCTTCGGGAGGGATCGGCTCGCTGACCGATTTGCTGGCTTTGTTGAGCTTGCCCCGTTTGACAGGGGCCATTTTGGGCAAGGCCCTCTACTCAGGGGCGATCTCCTTGCAGGGAGCTTTGCGAGCTGTGGGGCCGGGCCGCTGGCAAGATCTACCGCCGGAAACCGGATCCCTGTGGGCCTAGATGTCCACCTCGACGCCGAGCGGAAAGCAGCCTCAGCAGTGCCATACTGGGCAAAATCGACAGGCAACTGCATGCAACCAACACTGGCCATCGGTGAAGGTTTTCCAAGACATTTTTGTTTTTTTGTTTTTCAGGTCATGTCCTTTCCCGCACTTCGCCCTGCTGTTCGAGCTTTACAACCCGAGTTGGTGACCTGGCGCCGCCACATCCACAAGTATCCTGAGCTGGGCTTCCGGGAGAAGCAAACCGCCGCCTACATCAGCCAGCGCCTGAAAAGCTGGGGGATCCCGCACCAGACTGGCATTGCCCACACCGGCATCGTGGCCACCATTGAGGGAGAGCAGCCGGGGCCGGTTTTGGCGCTGCGGGCCGATATGGATGCCCTGCCCATTCATGAGGCCAATGAAGTCGAGTACCGCTCCGCCATCCCCAACGTCATGCACGCCTGTGGCCACGACGGCCATACGGCCATTGCTATGGGCACCGCCAAGCTGCTGCAACAGCACCGTCAACACCTCAAGGGCACGGTCAAGGTCATTTTTCAACCTGCCGAAGAAGGCCCCGGCGGAGCCAAGCCCATGCTGGAGGCGGGGGTTCTGAAAAACCCGGATGTGGAAGCCATCCTCGGCCTACACCTGTGGAATAATCGCCCTCTGGGCACTATTGGCGTGAAAAGTGGCCCCTCGATGGCCTTTGCCGACCGCTTTCAGATTCAGGTGATCGGGCGAGGCGGACATGCTGCCCTTCCCCAACAAACAGTGGATGCCATTGTGGTGGGATCCCACATTGTCAATGCTTTGCAGACCATTGTCTCCCGCAATGTGGATCCGCTGCAGCCGGCGGTGGTGACGGTGGGCCGTTTCCGGGCCGGCGATGCCTTCAACGTTATCGCCCCAAGCGCAGAAATTTGGGGTACTGTGCGCAGTTTTCACCCTGAAGTGGCCGATTTGATCCCAAAGCGCATGGAAGAAATCGTTGCCGGCATTTGCCAAGCCTACGGAGCCACCTACGAGTTTCAGTACGAACGGGGCTACCCAGCGGTTTGCAACGATCCTGCTATGGTAGCGCTGGTGGAACAAGCTGCCCGCCAGGTGTTTGGCCCAGAGGCGAGGATCATCCCAGAGATGACCATGGGCGGAGAGGATGTCTCGTTTTTCCTGAATGAGGTGCCTGGCTGCTACTTTTTCCTGGGATCCGCCAACCCCGAAAGGGGCCTGAACTACCCTCACCACCACCCCCGCTTTGATTTTGATGAAGCTGCCCTTGGCATTGGGGTAGAGCTGTTCCTGCGCTGCATTGAGAACTACACCGGGCAAGCCTTGAGTTAGCGGGAAACCTCGGCTAGGGCCTGAGCAAGTCAGCGGATCCGCTGCCGGGAAGCAGCAAGGGCTTCATAGGTTCTGGGGTGGGACGGGTAGGGGCAGGATCCCCGTCGGTGGGAATGTAGAGGGGCGTTGGGTTGGGATCCCCACCGAAGGCCAGCACAAGGGCTTCCAGCAGGGCCTGTCGCTGTTGCCGGTTCAGGGATTGTACAACGGCTTTGTCTTGGGCGTAGGGGTTGACCGTGAGGCGGTCGGCACCGGGATACCGTTGGGCGATGATTGGCTCATTGGCATCGAAATAGTCCGCCAGCGTCAGTTGCCAGTCAAAGCGGTCGGTGGGGGAGCGACCAGCCACCTGCAGGTGATAGATCATCATTCGCCGCACCAAAGTATCCTCTTCGGGTGCGGGGCCGCCATCGTTGGGGTTAATAGGGGTGTAGGTGTTTTCCAGGGGCAGATCCGGCAGAGCTTCGTATACCTGCCGCGCTGCTTGGGGAATCAGCCGCAACTGGGCATAGGCAGGCCCGGATCCCAGTAGAACTGCAACGGCAATGCCCAGGAAGCTTGGCAAAAGGGCTTGTTTCCTCATCACTGATCGCCCCAAAACTCGCTTGCACGGAACGGACTGTATTGTAACCAAACGGTGGTTCGTGGATTGTAGATATTGTAGATTTGGCGGATTCAGCAATTGAGATCCAACGCAGCCGGAGCTTTTTTAGTCAATACTGAGTCCGTCCACTACCTGAGGTTGAGGACGCGGTTTGAGAGGGGCTGACTGAGCCAAGCGATCCCGCTGGTGGTGCTCTTGGGAATGCCTTTGCCAGAGGCCGAGAATATCCAACGTTTCGCCGCCATGCTGCGTGTAGCGCTGCCGCACTTTGCACAGTACAGGGGTATTGACGCACACACCGGAGACGATCACCTGACCTTTGCTCAAGGCGGGCAATTCCTGCAACAGATCCCGCCCGGCAGCCTCGACACTGTGGCGCAAATTTTCCTGATCGGCAGGGTTGACAATTCGCATCAAAAATTGGCTCATGCATTGAGACAGAATATCCGAGTCCAACTTGCCAGGGCGTTGCGTGATCAGCCCTACTCCCAGTCCAAACTTGCGTCCTTCGCTGAGGATGGTGCGCAGCACCTGTTTGCAACGGGAAGGCTCGTGGGCAGGGGCAAACCGATGGGCCTCTTCCAGCAAAATAAAGACGGGATAAGGCAAGTAATTTTCGTCCCCCGGCTGGATCTTGCCTTTGTGGGTATTGATCCGAGCATAGTTGGCCTGGCGCAAGATGGCAGCAGCGATCACCTGCTGTTCTTCTTGGCTGATCTCATGCATTTGCAGGATGGTTACCTGCCCCGGCTCAAACAAGTCTTTGGGAGCTAGGTGTTGCAAATTGTCGAAATAGGGAGAACGGTCGATCTGTTCTAATTTCCACTCCAAGGCGGCGGCTGAGGATCCCTGGGATCCATCTTCTGCAGAATCGGCTTCATTTACGGCATCGATTAAGTCCTGAATCGTCCAGCGGATCGGGTTAAATTGAGTTGTTTTGCGAAAGGCTTTCTCCAGAAAAGATTTCTGTCGGTCAGTGGTCTCTGGCAGCAGGGTCAGAATATCAAAGAAGTTAAGAGAAGATACACGAATCTTAATTTCCTGCGGTGAAAGAACCTTGACTTTGGGTCGGTAGCCATCTTCCCCAAAAAACTTGAGGTGGGACTGCATTTCTGACAGCGTGTGGTATTCCCCGTGGGGATCGAAAATGAGGACGGCAGCTCGGTTTTTGGGCAAAAGCAGCTCTTCAATCAAAACCCCTGCTGTATAAGATTTGCCGGATCCTGTCCCCGCCAAAATGGCCAGATGGGTGCTGACCATTTCCTTGACGTCCAGTACTACGGGCACTGCTCCCTCATCGCGCAACAACAGGCTGCCCAAGTGAGCACCCCCAATGGCTGTTTCATCTCGTTTGTTCAAAATTGATTTCAGCAGACGATTGGAGGCCAAAAAGACCTTGGCACCGGGATCCGGAGCGCGGCGGGGGTTAATAAAGCCCATCTTCTGATTGAAATAGCCGATGACCTCGACGGTAACCGCATAGATTTCCGGATTGGGATGGGTGAAGCCCACCAGAGCCACAATGGTGCTGGGATCGATTTCGGTATCGGCAAAGATGCGATCGGGGATGTGATCCAGGAGCTGAACTTGGCTAATTTTACCCAAGATTTGCAGCGTTTGCGATTGGGGATCCTGGACTTCGTAGTAGACGAAATCGCCCACCTTTACCGCTTGGGTATTGGAAGTGATGAAAACATATTGGTTAGAGGTTTCTCCAGGCCCTTTGACGGTGCCAATTACCTCTGGAGAGTCCTCAGTTGGAGAGAGGGTGGCTTCTGGATGGTGGCCATTATCGGTGATTTTTTGGGGCATTAGCGCATCGCTCCTACAGTCATTTTCCAGGCCAATTCTTTGCTTAAGATTTGCAGGGCTCGCCGTTGGGCTGGATCGGCAAACATCGGCGTAATGTCATTCAAGACTTGGTAGATCAAATGATTGGCAAAGTTGCCGCCACTACTCAGCAGCAAACCATAGTAGGAAAATTGGGTTTGACCTTGGGGATCCTGGTGAAAGCGCAGGATCTCTTCCCGGCTCATGCGAAAAACCGGCGTGTTTACAGGCACCACCACGCGTGGGATCCCTTGTCGGCCACAGCGGCGCTCTTCATCCAGAGCCCCGATTAAAACCACCGAGAGCAATGTGCGCACCTCATTCTGCAAATCGGGGGAAAAATAGGGATCCGGCTGGCTGGAAAGGCGCGGCCCAGAATTGAGGAACATCGGATTCAGGAGTTGGGTATTGTAAACCAGACCTACGGCCCAGTGTCGCCGGTCGCTTTCTAGCTTGACAAAGCTGCCGAAGCCATAGTCATCAGGAGCCGGCGGATTTTTGACTTCTAAAGCATCGTCCACCTGCACCACATAATCACAGTGATTGTTGGAGCGAACTACCTTTCCCAATCTCATCGAACTCGTCTCCGCTGTAATTTACTTACTGTTTTCCGGGATAGCCTTAGGTTCAGCTTTTCGCGAGCGGCCCAATCTTGCATGAGACGCAAGAAAAGGTTGCGATCCTCATTGCGGATAACGGCTATTTGATCGGCTGTCTCCAGCACATAAGGATAACCTCGCCCAATCACCACCTCACAGCGAACCAGATCCACCAACCAGTCCAACAGTCCTGCCTCATAAACCCAAACGGGTATTTCCAAGCGGGCCGGAAAGTTGTCATTGGTGCGCAGGTAAACAAACCCCACTCGCTCCCGCATTTCTTGGTAGGAGTTGAGGATCCCATCTTGGGGGTTGAGGCTGCCGCCGCGGGCACAGATGAAAAAAGGTGTGCGATCCCCCCACTCCAACCAGGGACTAAGCAGTTGCGCATCGTGAAGCTGTGGAGCTTCGGGTAGGTCAAAACAATGCTTCAGCAACGCCACCAAATCGGAAGTGTAGGTGGTGTCTATGTAGGCCACGATGGGGATCCGGCTTTGCTCGCTGGCCCGCAGAAGCTGGAGCAAACACTGCACATAAAAGTCTTGGCTTTCTGGCTCAAAGACTTCGGCAAAAGTAGCCACCAGCGCCCCGTCCAAAAAGGCCAATTTTCGGGATCCCGGTTGAGATTTTTGAATGTATTCTACAAGTCTCTCGATTTCCATTTGAAAGCGGCGCATGTTAACCATTCGCTCTTTCGGTTCGCCGCTGCTGTCGGATCCCAGGTCCCTTGGAGTCAATACATCCACTTGGATGTCTTTTTCGTACAAGCCTGCTGCGCAGTGATAATTTTCATACCAGCCGATTTGCACCAGCGCCACCGGTATTGACAGATCTTTGCTGGGATAAATCTGGGATCCATCTACGGCAAAGGTAGGAATATTTTCAATGACCGACTTCGCCCAATCGCGGCTTTCTTCGTAATTGGCCCATTCCTGCTCAAAAGGGATCCTCCAATTGGAGTAGCGATCCCACTCTGCAGTAGGTAAAGCGCCTGGGAAAGGGAATGGAGCTATTTTTTCGGCAATCTCTAGGCTTGACCACTGGCACAAGCTTTCCATGGCCTGCTTATAGTATTCTCTGCGCTCCGACAGCCTTTGATCAAAAGTGGCAAAGGCCTCCCGCTTCTGCTGCAGCACCGCCAGGATCCGGTCGGCTCTAAACACCATGGGCGGGATCCCTCCCTACCGACTTGGATCCGGAGTGCCTTTCCACCCGAATAACATTTTCTGTCATTTGCTCAAAGGTATCGTCGTGGCTGATGACAAACAGCTGCTCAAAAGATCGCAGGTTGGTAATAGCCTCTGCCAGCCGCTGTCGCCGTTGGGCATCCATATTGGTGGTGGGCTCATCGAAAAAGGCAATATTTAGTTGTCCCAACACCTTGAGTAAAGCCAAGCGCACTGCCAAGGCCGCCGACATTTGCTCTCCCCCGGAAAGGCTGGCAAACCGTCGTTTGGGGCTGCCGGCTTCTTGAACGCGGATCTCATAATCGGCTTCCCAGGTCAGGGTGACGTTGGGACGGTTGAGAATTTCTCGGAAGAGGTGATCGGCAGTATGGTTGATCTGCTGCAGGTAGTATTGGGTAACTTGGGGGCCGGCTTTTCTGTAGGTCTCTCGGCTGAATTTGATAAAGCGGTGTAGGCGTTCTCTCTCAGTTTTTTCGGCCTCGACTTGCTTTAAGCTGGCCTTGGCCTGTTCCAATTGCCGCAACTTTTCCTCAATTTTGCTCAGTTGAGGAGCTAAGCTCTCCAGTCGGGCTTGGGCTTCGGCTTTTTGAATTTCGGTGGCCTGCAGAAGGGATCGAAGGCGCTCATGCTCCTGCGGTCGATATAGAGCAGCCAAGGGATCCCGTGCTGCGCGAAGTTGGGAAAGCTGAGTTTGCAGTTGCTGCCGCTGGGCGTTTAGCTCGGCCAGTTCCTGTTCCCGTTGGGGAAGCAATTTGGCGATGGGTTCTGCCTGCAGATAGCGCTCGTGATCTAAACGGTATCGTTCGCGTTCTTCCTGCAGGGATCCCAGCTCTCGATCCAGATGCTCCGTTTGGCATAGGGCCTCCTCGATAGGGTTGAGTGCGGCCTGTAAATCCTGAAGCTGCTGCAGGCAGTCGGCCTGCATTTGTAAATACTGCTTTTCCTGTTTTAGCTCTGCTTTGAGCCGTTCGGCTTGACTTCTGGGATCCCCCAGTGCCCTTAGGGTTTCGGCGGCTTTTGCAATTTGGGCTTGCAGGTTATCTTTGGATCCCTCTGTTTGTTCCCAGCGGTCGATCTGGGCTTGTTTTTCTTGCTTGGCTTTCTGGATTTGATCTAGGGCCAACTGAGCCGCTTGGAGTTCATCTTGCCGTCGGGGCAAACTTTGGGCAAGAGGCTGCATGCGGATAAAGGTCTCGTAGTTGTTGCGGTGCCGGCCTTGTTCTTCCCGCAAAGCTGCAATTCTTTCATCCAGATCTGAAAGCGGTTGCAGCTGCTCTTCTAGGGCTTGTATCTGCTGTTGGAGTTGCTGAACATGGGCCGCTATTTGTTGATATTCTTGCTCAACCCTAGACTTGCGGCTGAGATCTCTTTCCAAGCGCTGGATTTGCCCTCTGGGATCCCCCAGTTCTTGCAGCGCCTGGCCAATTTCCTGTTGTTGCCGAAGGAAGGTGGGCTCAGCCTCAAGATCCCAGTGAAGATCATCAATTCTGCTTTGTCGTTCGGCTTGCAACTGCAGCAGTTGCTGAATTTGGGCTTGTAAATCGGGTATTTGTGCGGTTAGGCCGAGCAAGGGTTGCAAAGTCCTGAGTTGTTTTTGGATGTTGGACAACTGCTGACGAAGTTGGGGCTCGGAAGTTTGGGGAGCCAGATCCTGCAAAATCTGATGGATGGACTGGAGCAACTGTTGGCTGAGTGCTGAAGATCGAGTGAGTACCTCTGGGATCCGCTGCCACAGAGATTGAAGTTGGGGATAGTTGTGTCGCTGCGCTTCCAATTCGTCCAGAAGTTGCCGGATGCTGTGATGGTGTTGAGCCAATTGATCCGAGCCCTGCTCAAAAAGCGCTTGTAGCTCCTGTTGAAATTGACGAGCTGCGGCAATGCGGCTGAGCTGAGTTTGCAATCGCTCCTGTTGAGTTTCGAGCGCAGGAATGGCGGCTACCCGCTCCAAATCCGCCTGCCGTTGTCTCAGTTGGAGCTGCAGTTGTTGCAATTGGACTTGGCCTTGTTCCTGCTCCGTTTCCCGTTGTTTGAGTTCAAGGCGCAGAGCCTGAAAGGAAGCCAACTTCTCGCCAAGTTGGGAGTGGCGCTGCTCCAGGGAGGCCTGCCGTTCACACAGGGGTTGCAGCTCAAGTTTTTCCGCCTCCATTTTTTGGAAGATCTGGAGTTGTTGCTGATATTCGGATCCCTGCAGCTCCAATCGATGCAGTTGATGTTGCAAAGTTTCCCGTTGAGCCAGTAAAGTTTGTCGGGTTCGCCGCAGCGCTTCCTGCTTTGCAATGAGGGTTTCCAACTGCAAATAACGGTTGTAGGTCAATTGATGCTGCCGACATATGGCCTGGGCCTGTTCAGCTTCTTGCACTCGGCTTTGTAGCAGTTGACAGCGCTCGGCGTGGGCTGTCCATTCTGCCTGGATCTGTTCCCATTCGCGGTGCAGGTGTAGCAACGTGTTGAGCTGTTGAGTCCAATAGGTCTGCTGACGCTCTAGCTCCTCTTGGGCCTGAATTTGCGGGGTTAGCTCCTCTAGCTCCTGCTTCCAGCGCTGCTGTTGGCTTAACTTTTCTTGAAGTCTTGCCAATTGGTTTTCGATATGCTGCTTTTGCGAGAGCAAAGCATCCCGCTGTTTCAGCCACTCCAAGCGTTGCTGTTGCTGTTTTTCCAGCTCCCGCAAGCGAGCTTCTGTGGCCAAAAAATGCTGAGATCCCTCCCAGTATTGCTGTTGCTGCGCTTGAGCTTGCCTGGCCTCTGCCCATAACTTTTCTGCCTGCTCAAGAGATACCTGAAGCAGGGATCCCTTTTGCTCCAGTTGGGCAATCTGGTGATCTAAAGTTTGGATTTGCTCAAGCCATTTCTCCAGTCGCTCGATCTCAAGCTTAACCTGATCCAGAGTGTGGATCGATTGACTCAAGCGCTCTTGCCAATAACTCAGTTCTTGTTGGATTTTCTGCCGCTCCGCTTGCAGCGGATCCCACTCCTGTAGCTGTTGGCGGAGCAATTCAATTTGATGATTAATGGCCTGAATCTGCGCCTCGCTGTATTTTTCGACCGCCAACAGGTCTTTGGCTACCTGCTGGTACTCTTCCACCTTTAAGATGCGATCGAAAACTTCTTTGCGATCTCGACCGGTTTTGAGAAAGTCTGCCGTGAAAGTCCCTTGGGGCACCCCAATCGTTGTGGCAAAGAGCCGCGCCAGGTCGGTACCGGCAGGTACGCCCAAATGTTGCCTCAGCCACGGCAGCACATCGGACTTGCGCTCATACTCTAGGCGCTGCTTCAGCTGGGGATCAAAGAGACGATATCCCTGCGTGACGCTGCGGCGAACATCGTAGGTGCGCTGATCCCATTGGGAGATAAATTGCACAGTCACCACTGCGTCGTTGGCCCCGGAGCGAATGATTTCTTCTTGGCTGTAGGGGCAGTAGTCGAACAAAACCCAGGCAATGGCTTCCAAAATGCTGGTCTTGCCCGCTCCGTTTTCTCCGCAAATGGCGTTAATACCTGGCTCAAACGTGAAGACGGCATCCTCATGAGATTTGAAGTTTTGTAAAGCGAGAGAGAGGATCCGCATAATCAGTCTTCTGCTCCCCATTCGCGACAGCGATGCGGAGCATCAAAAGCTCCCCTTAGGTGAGCATACACTTCCGATTCTCCTTGCCCATCCAAAACCTTTTCTTTAAGATCCAGAAGCAGCCGCGCTAGCTCTTCACTGCGTTTGCGGTAGTGGGCATGGCTGCTCAGCAGATCCCTGTAGATTTTCTCTTCGATTTGTAGCCTTTGCCCCTCTTCTTCCAAGGAAAGGGCAGCCGACCCGAGCTCTAAAGTATTGGCCTCAAAACGAAACAGAACCAGCAAGGCGCCGGTGAGCTGCTGAATTTGACACTGTAGGGCGCGGCTATCCAGCTCATGCTTGGCGAACCCCACCTGTCCCACCAGCCGCAACTCCACCATCGGCTCCATCTCACTTTCCTGAAAACGGGATCCCTTAGCCAAGGCAATGGCTGCTGCGGCAATCTGTTCGGGGGTTTCTCTGCCCTTGGCCTCCAGATAGAGCCGGCGGCGGGGCCGCTGATGGTAATCCTGCACCAACTCCGCTTGGGGTGGGCCATCTCCCCAGCGGACGCGATAGGCCCCCCGTTGGAAGTCCCATTCGGCAGTGCTGTTGGCCTCCAGGGATCCCGGGTTGAAGATCCACCCGCCCTCGGAATAGCTTTTGTGAATGTGTCCCAAGGCCAGGTAGCCCACCCCCGCCTCCCGCAGGGGCAGCAGATCTTTGTAGCGCAGAGCGCCTTGGTAACGGGCAATTTGGCCCTCTAGACCGTGGTGGAACATCAACACCACCCGTTCTGGGCCGGGGGGCAACCGTCGAATGGCCGCCGCCAACTGCTCAATCGACCGAGGGGCTGCCGATCCGTACCACTGGGATCCGATCACCCGCACCCCACAGGGCAAATCCAGATACCCACCCCGCCGACCTGACCAGGGGCGCAGCTCCAGTCCCTCTTCCCCTTCCTCAGGCTCCAGCAGGATCAACTCCCCGTGATCGGCTAAGTACCTCAGCCAACTGGTTTTCACGCCATAGGGACGGTTGTCGTGGTTGCCCTCGATGGCCAACACCGGAATCCCGGCCTGCTGCAGCTCCCGCAAGACGATCTGGGCTTGGTTGAGAACGCCGGGCTGAATCTGCCGATGCTCGAACAGATCTCCGGCGATGAGCACAAAGTCCACCGGATCCTGAATGGCATAGCGCCGGACAACATCCCGAAAAGCCAAAAAGAAGTCCTTGCTCCGCTCCGGGCTGTCGTAGCGGTCATAGCCCAGATGCACATCGGCCAGGTGTAAAAATGTGCAGGTTGAGCAGGCCATCCCCAGAGCACCTCGGCAAATTGTCCACAGTTTAGCAAACCCATCTTGTTCCCTACCCAAGATATAGGGATCCCTTCCTCTCAATCATCGGGTTCGTCCCGGCTATCTCCACTAGGGGTAGGTGCCGACTGAGGATCTGAGGAAACCCTGGAATGGACGGCTGCCCAAGAGTTCTCTCAGGTGGAATCGATTAAATCCAGGATATTGTGCTTCATCTTGTTGCAAATGTTATCGAGGGGCAGATCATTGGGATCCCGGCCGAAGGGGTTTTCAATTTCGATGCCGATCTCTTCAACGCCAAACAACATAAAGCTCAGCCATCCCACAATGGGGCCGGTCATCCAACCCAAACCTTCCACCATCTGAAACGGCAAAGATAAACAGTAGAGCAATAACAACTGCTTCAAGTGCAGGGCATAAGCCATGGGCATTGGGGTCATGAGAATGCGCTCGCAAGCCCCCAGCGCATCCACCATGCTGTTGAGCCGCTCCACCATGATCGTGAGCTGGTAGACCTCAACGCGGCCCTTTTGGTATTGTCGCTGCAGATAATCTCCAATCCAAAAGGCAATCTGCAAAGGGGGATGGTTGAGGCTTTGGAGACGTTGCAACTGCTCCGGGCTGAGGAGGGGCTGAATCTCATCCAGCAAAGGTTCCTGGCGCAAGTGCTGTTTCATGGCCATGGCAAAGGCGGGCAACAGATATAGAGTTTGGATCTTCTCTTCCCGGTCGCCGGGTTGCTTTTCTTCAATGGCTACCCAAATCAAGCGGGCCAAATTGCGCACGTCATTCACCACGGATCCCCAAGCTTTCCGCCCCTCCCAGAACCGTTCGTAGGCGGTGTTTGTCCGAAACACCAGCATCAAACCCAAAACGATGTTGGGCACAAACGCCACCAACGACGACAGCGCCAGGGGCAGCCCCAACTTATACAGAACCGAAACCAGCACCCCGGCCAAGCCGCAGATAAAGGCGCGGGGAAGCACTGCCGGTACAACCGATCCTTGCAACTGCAGGGCCAGGCGAAACCAACGCAGCCCCTCTCCTGCAAGATACTTGCGAAGAACCATAGTGCAGCGTCGGCAAGCTTGCCCTCTGATCCTACAGCCACTCCTACAGCCACGGCCTGCCGCCCTAGAGGGGATCCCTTGCCCGCCTATCCTGAAAAGCGACGAGGGTAGCCTGTTAGAGATTTTTCAGTTCGAGATTCTGTAAATGTCAAGCAATGCCCAGGCAAACTTCACGAACAACTTCCAAAACCCCAAGTTACTGTGGTAGACTCTCCGCCAGGCAACGAATTCAACGCTGTTCTGCGACGCCCCAACATGGCTGGAGTCCTCAAGCTCGACATTCAGGAATCGGCTGAAGAGCTCAAATCCCTACTAAGCAAGCAGTCTACACCGACCGGGAAGGAGCGGGTTCAAGCTCTCTACCTGCTCAAGATTGGGAAAGTCAAGACGATGACAGGCTTGGCTGAAATTCTGGGGCGGGACATCTCAACGATTTTTCGATGGTTTCAACGCTACAAGGCCAAGGGGCTAGAGGGCATGTTGACGGTGCCCCGCAACCAAGGGCGCAAACCCCTCATCCCCAAGCCGGTTTTGGAAATCCTCAAGCAGGAGCTGCATCAGCCTGGCCGATTCCGTACCTACAGCGACATCCGCGAATGGCTGCGGGAAACGCACGGTGTGGATGCTTCCTACAAAGTTGTGCATGAAACTGTTCGCTACCGTCTCAAGGTGCGCTTGCGGGGATCCCATGCTAAGCGGCGCAAGAGCGGGGGACAAACTCCCCAGCCATCCCCCCATCTCTCTTGATCTCTTGATCAGGGCTGGGCAGCAGGGATCCAAAAACTGCTCTGCAGCAGAGGCGGGCTTGTGGGGGATTCGCTCCCTCCTGCCGGTTCAAGGGTGACGAGAAGGTGGGTCGGCTGCTCAGAATGGAGGGGTTGACTGAGCCATTGCAGGGATCCTTCCCCGTTGACGGCAAAAGTGCCGGCGTTTTCCAGCAGTCGTCCCCCTCCCTGGATCTCCGACTCCAGCCACAGTTGATAGGTGCTCCCTGGGGGGGCAGGGGCCATCTCCGAGGCCAAGAGCAGCACCTGCTTGGCATGGGGTGACCAGAGGGCTTGCACCAACAGGGGAGTGCTGAAGCTGGGATCCCGCAGCAGGGTTCGCTGCACCTGCGGTTGTCGTTGCCACTCTTGGTAGAGCCGTTGAACTGCCACCGACTCTCCCTCGATGGGGGATCCCCACTGCCAGCGCAGCCGCCAGTAGGCCGCTGTTATGGCCAGCGCGTAGATCCCCAATACCGCCAGGCTGCCCCAAAGGAGACGTCGCGGCTCCAGAGGGGCTGAGGTTTGAATGGAGAGGGGGACAGGTAGCCAAGCCCAACGCCGCAGCCGTTCCCTGGCTTGAAAGGCCGTCAACTCGTAGAGCCACAGAGCCACCGAGCGATCCCGCTGCAGGTCAAAGGCATTGGCGTGTTTCCAGCAGAACTCGAACACCTGCCGCACCACCTCTTCCGCCTGGTGAGGTTGCTTGAGAATGGCCAAGGCAATATCCAGCAGGCGCTTCTGATAGCGATCCTTGAGCAAAAAGTGGCTGCGGCGATCCCGCAGTTGGATCTGGCGCATCAACTCGAAATCGGTCAGCTCAGCCATACCACCTCTGGGGCATCCGATGAGCCTATCCGGGCTGATTTTGGCTCAGCCGGTAGCACTAGGCTGGGGAACTTTCCAGAACTATACACTAGCCCTGGAGCCGGCTCCCTTGCGAGCTGACTTCACCTCTCATCCAAAGCTGGCTTGGATCCCCCCTCTCAACAGTTCCGGCAGCAGGCCCCTTGCAGGAGTTGGGATCCCACCCCTCTCCGCGACCCTCAGGCGGCATCTTTCTCAACCACCTTCTCCGCCTTTTCTGCGCCGGCAGGCTCGTCATCGCTGCTGGGGTTGTTCATCTCTTGTTTGAAACTCCGCAACGCTTTGCCAAAGGCGCTGCCCAACTCCGGTAGCTTCTTGGGGCCAAACACGACCACCGCGATCACCCCAATCACGGCCAGCTCTGGCAGGCCCATGCCAAAGATGCTCACGGCCAAGATAGGTTCGCTCGGCAGCAGGATAGTCATAAGTCCCCAAACCCTGAAAGGTAGAACAGACGGATCAACCCAGCTTGCAAGGGATCCATCCGTCCCACTCTAACAAGTTCTTCTCCCATGCAGAAAGGGTGTGGAAAGGGATCCCCTTCTGATACATTCACGCTGAACTCTCCTGAACATGGTTCAGGAAAGAAGCGATCGCATCCTGCCTATCTCTGTTCGCGTCAGCGGGACGGAGTCCAAGCAGGAAGGCGGTATCCCGCAAAGCCCTGAGGAATACCCCCCGAGCGCTTTCCCCCTTCACTTCCCGGCAACCGTTGCGGTGGACTCAAGGATCAGGGGGAAACTTGGTCTACTATATCCCTCTCAATGACTTTTGCCAAACCGCCTAAAGCTCAGTAAATTCAGCAAAGTTCAGGGTTTTGGGGGTTAGAGGCATGCTCCCATCCTGCCCCCGGCCCACTCAAGACATAGGATGGTGCTATCCCTTGCCCGATGTTTTTGTTCAGAACAAGCCATGCCTGTCTCCTACGATATTGTGGTCATTGGCGCTGGTGCGGCGGGTCTGGTGGTGGCCAGCGCTGCGGCCCAACTGAAGGCCAAGGTGCTGCTGGTGGAAGGCAGCGACCGCTTGGGCGGCGATTGCCTCTGGTATGGCTGTGTGCCCAGCAAAGCCCTTCTTCACGTGGCCCATACCGTCCATCGGATTCGCCAGGCCATGGCTGCCGGTTGGGTAACTCTCCCTGGCCCAGCAGGGATCTCGGTGGATTACCTCAAGGTGTACGAACACATTCGCTCTGCCCAGAGCTACATCGCCAACCACGCCGATTCGCCAGATCGCTTCCGCCAACTGGGGGTGGAACTGGTGTTTGCCAAGGGCCACTTTGTGGATGGGCGCACCTTTGAGGTGGCAGGAAGGCAGGTACAGGCGCGGGCTTTTGTCATCGCCACCGGATCCCGTCCTTGGGTTCCCCCCTTGCCGGGCTTGGCCGAGGCGGGCTATCTGACCAACGAATCGATCTTTGACCTAACCCGTTTGCCCAAATCGGTGGCGGTGATTGGGGCGGGGCCGGTAGGCTGCGAGTTAAGCCAAGCTCTGGCCCGTCTGGGATCCGAGGTGACCCTCATTGCCAGCCGCGAGCGCATCTTGCCCAAGGAGGATCCCGAAGCCGCCCAGGTGGTGCAGCAACAGTTGGCCCAAGATGGGATCCGCATCCTCACCCGGGTACGCGCCACAGCAGTTGGCCAAGAGCAAGGGGCAAAGCTGCTTTACCTAAAGGCCAACCCTGGAGCAGGCTCCGCCGCTGCAGGTGATCAAGTGATCCGTGCAGAAGCGATTTTGGTGGCCGCCGGTCGGATCCCGAACGTGGAAGGGCTGGGTCTAGAAGCCGCCGGCGTGCAGTACACCCCCCAAGGGATCCAGGTAAATGCCAAGCTGCAAACCCGCAATCCCCGCATCTACGCCTGTGGGGATGTCATCGGCGGGCCGCAATTTACCCATGTGGCGGCCTACGAAGCGGCAGTGGCCTTGGTCAATGCCCTGTTTTTCCCCCTCAGCCAAGCGCGTTATCGTGTCATTCCTTGGGCCATCTTCACCGAGCCGGAGCTGGCCCGTGTGGGCCTCACCGAAAGCGAAGCCCGGCAGCAATACGGCAAGGATGTGGTGGTGCTCAAACAGGAGTTTGCCGATGTGGATCGGGCCCAGGCAGAAGCTGCCCCCCTGGGCTTTGCCAAATTGATCTGTCGGCGCAACGGCCAGATTTTGGGGGCGCACCTGGTGGGATCCCAGGCGGGAGAGCTGATTCACGAGGTGGTTTTGGCCATGAGCCGGCGGCTGCCCGTCTCTGCCCTGACCGGGATCCACATCTACCCCACCCGCTCGGAGGTGAATGCCAAGGCGGCCCTGCAGCACCGCAAGCAACAATTGGCCGCCAACCCCCGCCTGCAGAACGCCTTGCAGGGATTCTTTGCCTGGAGGCGGGCCTGGAGCTAAAGCGCAAACCGGAGGTCGGCCACCGCTAGACTGGAATCAGTCGTTTGCTGAGGGTTCCCGATGGGCTTTCTCCTGTCTGCTGAACAAGTGGGTCAGTTTGTCTCCAACCAATGGCAGGATCCCTATGCCGTTTTGGGCCCCCAGCAGATAGAAGAGGCCGGGAAATCCTTTGGGTTGGTGCGCGCCCTTGTGCCCAATGCCCGGCAGGTTTGGCTGGTGGAACGCGCCACTGGGCAGGCTTACCCGATGCAGCCGCTGCACCCGGAAACGCTGTTCGAGCTGCGTTTTGAGCCGGGAACCCCTCTGCCGGACTATTTTTTGCGGGCGCAACGGGCCTGGGATCCCCAAGGGGAACACTTGGAAGAATGGGAGGATCCCTACCGCTTTCCCTTGGAGAAGGTCAACCACATTGGCGAGCTGGATCGCTACTTGTTCAACGAGGGGAATCACCACCGCATTTACGACAAGCTGGGCGCTCATCCCATCACGGTGGACGGGGTGAAGGGGGTGCATTTCGCCGTCTGGGCTCCCAATGCCCGCAACGTCAGCGTTATCGGCGATTTTAACCACTGGGACGGGCGTCAACACCAGATGAAGCGGCTGGGCGAAAGCGGCATCTGGGCGGTGTTCATCCCCGGCATAGGGCCAGGCGCCATCTACAAGTACGAGGTGAAAACTTCCTGGGGGGATATCTACGAAAAATCGGATCCCTACGGCTTCCAACAGGAGGTGCGCCCCAAAACCGGCTCCATCGTAGCCGACCTCAACACCTACACCTGGCACGACCAAGCCTGGCTGGAAAAACGCGCCGCCACCGATCCCCTGCGCTCGCCGATTTCGGTTTATGAGGTGCATTTGGGATCCTGGATGCACGCCTCGGCTGAAGATCCACCTGCCGAAGGGCAAAGTGTGCTGGTGGATCAAAAGCCCAACACTCGCTTCCTCACCTACCGCGAGCTGGCGGACAAATTGATCCCCTATGTGAAGGAGCTGGGCTTCACCCACATCGAGCTGTTGCCGGTGGCAGAACACCCCTTCGATGGCTCTTGGGGCTATCAGGTGATTGGCTACTATGCCGTAACATCCCGCTATGGATCCCCGCAAGACTTTATGTATTTTGTCGATCGGGCTCACCAGGCCGGGATCGGCGTGATTGTCGATTGGGTGCCTGGGCATTTCCCCAAAGATGGGCATGGGCTGGCTTTTTTCGACGGTACTCACCTGTACGAGTACGCCGACCCTCGCAAAGGCGAGCACAAAGGTTGGGGCACTTTGGTCTTTAATTATGGCCGCAACGAGGTGCGCAATTATCTGGTGGCCAATGCCCTTTTTTGGTTCGAGAAATACCACATCGACGGGATCCGGGTGGATGCGGTGGCCTCGATGCTTTATCTGGATTATGACCGCAAAGACTGGATCCCCAATCCCTACGGCGGGCGGGAACACCTCGAAGCCATCGACTTTTTCCGGCAGCTCAATACCCTCATTTTCAAATACAACCCCGGTGCACTTTCCATTGCCGAAGAATCTACTGCTTGGCCGATGGTAACTTGGCCAACCCATGTGGGTGGGCTGGGCTTCAACTTGAAGTGGAACATGGGTTGGATGCACGACATGTTGGATTATTTCCACATGGATCCCTGGTTCCGCCAGTTCCATCCCCATTTGGTCACCTTCAGCCTCATGTATGCCTTCAGCGAAAATTACATGCTGGCCTTTTCTCATGATGAGGTGGTGCATGGCAAGAGCCACATGTTGGGCAAAATGCCGGGGGATCATTGGCATAAGTTCGCCAGCCTGCGGGCTTTATACGGCTACATGTTCACCCACCCTGGCAAGAAAACCTTGTTCATGAGCATGGAGTTTGGCCAGTGGAATGAGTGGAACGTTTGGGCAGATCTGGACTGGGGGCTGCTGCAGTATGAACCCCACGCCAAGTTGCGCCACTACGTGGCCAGCCTGAATCACCTGTTGCGCTCTGAGCCTGCCCTGTATACCCAAGACACCAAGCCAGAAGGGTTCCGCTGGATTGACTGCAGCGATCATCGCGGCATCGTTTCCTTCATCCGCTATGGGGAGGATCCCAGTGAGTGGGTGGTGGTGGTTTGTAACTTCACGCCGGTGGTCTGGCCCAATTACCGCATTGGGGTACCGGAACGAGGTTTTTATCGAGAGCTGCTCAACAGCGATGCTGTGGAGTTTTGGGGCAGCGGGGTAGGCAATTTGGGGGGCAAGTGGACAGACGACTGGGCCTACCACAACTTGCCCTACTCCCTCGAGCTCTGCCTGCCGCAACTTTCTACCTTGGTGCTGAAATGGCAGCCGCCGCAGCCGGTCGAGTCCCAGAATTGACACCCTGCTGGCTTCCTTCCGCCGCACTGGGAGGACGGGTCTGGAGACTTCGTTTTTTGGCCATTTGTAGTCCTTTCAAGCTGGATTGAGACAATCCCCAAGCGCTCCATACCGCTTCCGAGATCACCCCCAGTCCTCTTCCCAGAGGGAGAGGGGAGTTGGGAAGCAATGGGATGGAAATGTTTCATTTCGTTTCATTCTTATTTAAAATGACTGTGGGCGTGGGTGCAGTGTTCTAGTTTGAATCGAAATGACCATAAGGCAGACATAACTGAGTGCTACGGGCAGGTTTTTTCTGAGAGGATTTCAGCAATGGCCGCAGCCACCCGCTCTTGTTGACAGGTGGTCAACTCAGGAAAACACGGCAAA
>NZ_JBSRZW010000033.1:0-34872 GCF_054058015.1 Thermostichus sp. MS-CIW-30 | reverse complement strand
GTTGGGCAGCAATTCGTACTTGAAGGCTTGAAGTCGTTGCACCGCTCAATCGTATTCTTGGCCTATGCGTGATGACAACGATATTCACATGGCCGGCACTGCGTTTTTAAAGGGCGTCGGCTACGGTCGGCGCTATCCTTCCCCGCCCTGAAGGACGGGGCTTGCCGCGCCTTTTGGTCAATGGGATCCCTCTCCTCAGGGCACGACCAACACCGGGCAGGGGGCAAGATCGATCACGCGGTGGCTGACAGAGTTATTCTGCCCCTCTCCGGAGAGGGTGAGGCCGCGGGATCCCATTACAATTAGGCTAATCTCCAGCTCGTCTGCCACATCACAGATGACAAAAGGCACCTTTCCCTCTCGATACTCACTCTTGACGCTGTTGAGGCCGATTTGATGCAGGCCAGACTCCGTTTGCTTGAGCAGGTTGTGGATGTTTTGCCGAGCTTGTTCCGCCCTCTCCGCGTCCAGCTCCGCGGCATCCAGTACAGAGAGCAAGTACACCTGACTTTTGTAGCGCTGCGCTATGTCTGCCACCAAGGGCAAGGCGTGGCTGGTCTCACGCGAGTTGTCGATGGGAAAGAGCAGCTTGTCGAACATAGTCGCGGATTCCGCGGTCAAGCCCATTCCCTATCCAAGTTGGGGGCTTGCCCTATTCTATCAATTTTACCGGGAGCTCAATGGCCTCATTCCACCCCTGCCCGTTTTCCTGTTGTCAGGGGCTCCACCTGGGCTGCTTCGCCCTAGCTGCAAACGGAGCTCCTCTGCTGTTTGGATGAGTAGCCATTCTATCATCCCGCGAAAGTCCAGCCGCCCTAAGCCATGCTGGGCTGAAGTTTACGCAATTCCTGCCAAAAATCCATTATTTTCAGATTGACCAAACTTGGAAAAGAATAATGAAAAAAATGTCGCCCCCCAGGGCAAAACCACATTTGATCCCCTGGCTTTAGGTGGTTTCTCCACTTCTCGAGCGAAGCAGGATCCACAATGGGGTCATCCTTGCTGGCGCAAACCAACATCGGCACCGACACTTTCTGGGCTGGAATCGCTATCACCTGAAATAGGGAGTGAGGTATGGGAGAAGTATCCAAATCTTTAGCCAGAGCATAGGAGAGTGAGCGTGCTCGCCACTGTTCTGAAGTAGGTAGAAGGCTCTGGGCTATACGCACCAAGAGTTGTTCCCGACTCCAGCAAAAGATTTTTCGCTGCACATAGAAATGGGCATGCCAAGTGGTAGCAGGCCAACCTCCCACGGCCAGCAAGGTCAGAGACTGTACCCGCTGTGGGTAACGGCAGGCAAAAAGATAAGCGGCCACCCCGCTCAAGCCGTGGCCGATAAGATGAACGGGTCGATCCCAAGCTTTGAGATATTCGTATAGCAGCGTGATTACAGTCTCCAGGCTACAAGGCTCATCCTGGGTTTGGTGGTACTCCCAGTATGCTATCCGAAAGCATTTCCTCAGGGATCCTAATAAAGGCTGATCAAAGAGCTTGAGACTGGGAGAAATGCCCAGATACAGGGCCTCAAAAGCGAGCGCAGAAGCGGAGCTTAAACTCATATTCGCTATTCCATCTCGACTGTTAAAACCATCAAGGCTGCTAGCCAAACAAAAGATCTACAAAGTCCAGTAGCCAGAAACCAACCGGCAAAGTGCGGTTGAACCATGCAATTGTGAACAGTGCAATTGCCATTGGAAAATGCGGCCCAAAGGATCCGAGCCGATCTGGATAGAGGAGAGGGGACAATACCCCTCTCCTTTCTGCAGATCCCCGAACCAGGGAGCCTCAAACCTCATTCACAGCCCAGGCAAAATCTGGGCCAACACGTCCGCACTGTTCAGGAGCATGTAGGCAAACAGGGCACCGCCAACGCCGCCCACCAGAAACCCTCCCGCCAACTGGCTCCAGCCGGCACGGGTGCGCAAGTTTTCGGGCAAGTCCTCCGATCCTGCCGGTACTCGCACCGGCTGAGGGGATCCCTGCGATTCCGCCATCAGTTGCACTCCCGGCGTCGGATAGGCCACCTCTCCATAGGGGGTGTTCACCACCGCCACCAGCCGCGAGCGCGGAAAAGAGACTCGTCCATAGATCGAAAGACAAACCGTTAGGATCAGCACCAGACCAATGGCCGCCAGCGTACCTGCCGTCAGGGCTTGCTCCGAATTCCGCAGCGGACTCAACTTGTAAAACGGCCCCACCAGGAAGTACCCATGGGCCATGCCGATCTCCAAACCGCGCAGGAAAGGCGACAAGCCCTCCCGGTAGATGGGCAGGTTTTGCAGCAGCAGCAGGGTGAGATCGCCCTGGTTTACCGGCGTGTCCAAGTTGCCCACCTGGGGATCTGTGGCTCGCACCCAGCCCCCGCGCTGGAAGTCAAAGCCGCTGGCCGCCGCCCGCGCCCGGATGGCATGCCAGATGTGCCCCGCCAAAAACAGGATCCCCAAGACAAAGTGGGCTGTAGCCAACCAGGTACGGCTGCTTACAATTCCCCTTTCGTCAGCGGCCAGCCCCAGCGGCCCGTAAAAAGCCGCAGGGTAGGCGATCTCATTGACGCTGACAAAATAGGCCGCCAAGATGCCCATGTAAGCCAGGGCCCCCAGGCTGTAGGAGAGGTAGGCTTCGCCCGAGTAGATCAAGACTTGCTTGGCCCAGGCAAAGGGGCGCGTGGCTATGTGCCACCATCCCCCCAGCACGCAGAGCAGGCCCACGTAGATGTGTCCCCCCACCAGGTCTTCCAGGTTGTCCACGGCGGCCATGCCCTGCTGACCCATCAGCGGCGTCAAGTAGGCGAAGATCCGCAGCGGATTGAGGGTGGGATCCGCAACGATCCGCACGCGGCCCAGGTTGGCATCGTACAGCCCTCCCCAAAAGAGAGCCTTGGCCACCAGCAGCCATGCACCCAGCCCCAGCAGCAGCAGGTGGATGCCGAGGATGGTGGTCATCTTGTCGTCATCTTCCCAGTCGTAGCCGAAAAACTCGGCAAAGGTTTTCCCCTTGCTCAGCACCTCTGGTCCCAAAAGGGCATGGAAGATCCCTCCTGCCCCCAGCACTGCCGAGGCAATTAGGTGCAGAACGCCCACGACAAAAAAGGGATAGGGATCCGTAACCACCCCTTCTGCGTTGACGCCGATGCCCAAGCTGGCCAGATGGGGCAACAAAATCAGCCCCTGGCTGTACATAGGTTGATTTGGATCCCAGTGGGCCACCTCGAACAAGGTCATGCCGCCGGCCCACAGCATGATCAGCCCCGCATGGGCCACGTGGGCCCCCAGCAGCTTTCCGGATAGGTTGAGCAAACGAGCATTCCCTGCCAACCAACTGACCTGAGGGGATCCCTCAGCAGAAGTAGGCGATGAAGATAGAACTGCGCCGGTCATGACAAACTCCCACAGTATCAATGACAAGTTAAGAAGCCGGGTTTGAATTACAGATTGAAGAGCGTTTTTAGTTTAGCCGTCCACTCTTTAATTCGTTTTTCCGTCAGCTCTGGTTGGTTATCTTCGTCCAGAGCAAGGCCGACAAACTCACCGTCAACCACTCCCTTAGACTCGTTGAACTCGTAGCCTTCTGTAGGCCAGGAGCCGACATTTTTGCCGCCACGCTCGGCAATTTTTTTGGCCAGGATCCCCATGGCATCTTGAAAGTTGTCGGGATAGCCCAACTGATCCCCAACTCCAAAGTAGGCTACCGTCTTACCGGAAAAATCGATCTCATCCAAATTTGGGAAAAAACCATCCCAATCAGCCTGAAGCTCCCCAATATTCCAAGTTGGACAGCCGATGATTAAGTAGTCGTACTTCTCAAAGTCCTCAATGCTGGCCTCGGCAATGTCAATTAAATCTACATTGTCTTCGCCCAGCTCTTTTTGAATCATCTCGGCAGCTCTTTCGGTATTTCCGGTTTGAGTGCCGAAAAATAGACCTATTTTTGCCATTGCTCCTACCTCGAAACTGCAAGTGCGAAGCTCAAAATCAGATGGCTAGATAGTCAATGCCTTCAGCGTGCCGTTAGGCCTGCTGTGCAGCGAGCTCTACTCTGCCGGTACGGAAATTGAATCCTCGGGCTTTCAGGGCATGGAAAAGGTGGCCCTGAAGGAAGAAAAAGGCCAGCCAAAAGTGGGCATTGGCCAGCCAAACCCTAGACGTGAGAGCCTCTCCTTGCTCAAAAAAGGGATAGCGATCCAAGCCCACCTGAAGCAGCGGCCCATAGAAAACTTCGGGATAGACCACTGGGTTAACGGCAACGAAATAGGCGGCAATAAATCCCATCAAGGCCAAAGCTCCCAAGCTGTAGGAAAGATAAGCTTCCCCAGACCAGATAAAAATCCGTTCTGCCCAGGCAAAAGGCTTGGTCGCGATATGCCAAACCCCACCTGACACCAGGAGCAAGCCCAGCCAGAGGTGGCCGCCCACCACGTCTTCTAAAGTGTCCACCCCGGCGATCCAGTGGCGCCCTTCTATGCCCAACAGGTGGCCAAAGGGGTTCCAGTTGGGAGACACCAGGCGCACCTCTCCTGCCACCGGGTCGAACAAGCCGCCAAACACCACTGCCTTGAGCACCAAAAGCCAGGCTCCCAATCCCAGCAGCACCAGGTGGATCCCTAGGATGGTGGTCATCTTGTTTTTGTCTTGCCAGTCGTAGCTAAACAGGGGAAAGGCTTTGGGATCCAGCACCGCCGGCCCGCGCAGGGCATGAAAAATGCCGCCAAACCCCAAAAAGGCAGAGCTGATGAGGTGGATCGCTCCCACCGCAAAGTAGATATCCGTATCCAGGACTTCCCCGCCGGATCCCACCCCCAGCCCCAAGCTGGCCAGGTGGGGCAAGAGAATCAGCCCCTGCTCATACATCGGTCGGCTGGGGTCAAACTTGGCCAACTCGATCAGGGTCATCGCCCCTGCCCAGAGAACGATCAGCCCGGCATGGGCCACATGCGCCCCCAGCAGCCGGCCAGAAAGATCGGTCAAACGGGCGTTGCCCGCCCACCACGGGATCTGTTGTTGCGAGCTAGATCCCCCTTCTTGCTTGAGTGTCGTCGCTGTCATCTCCGCTCCTCTTGCGTTTCTAAACAAGCTTTTCTAGGAAAAGGCCAGAGACCTTGCCCCAGGCCCGCCTCTGGCCGCACGGACACATCCTTTCGAGACACGTAACCAACTGTTGAGAGTAAATCTCAACAGCGAGCTGTGACCTACTCTAGGCTTCTTGCAAACAAATATCAATGTCTTTAGAGTTAAGTTTTGTTAAGAGTCGGACTTGTATCCGCCCATAGCCCCACCTGGGGAAGCTGCAGATGGAAGCTGGCCCGCAGAGGGACGAGCCGGGCGATCCGGTGGCAGCCGGTGATAAAAATCTCTCCCTTCTTAAGATTGAGTCGCAATAGCTGGATTACAATCAAGCCAAAGTTGGCCAAGTCGAGGGCAAAGGAGTCGGAGGAGATGTCGAGGTATCTGAAGCTGTGGACGGGGATAGGGCTTTATGTTCTGGTCAGCGGGGCCGCTTGCGGGGAAACCCAAAAGGATCCCTCGGCTGCGGGCGGCGGGGATCCACCGGCCCTGAGCCAGGCTTCGCCTCAGCAGGCAGCTCAAATGAACCCGGAGTGTCGGCCTATCCCGGTGGATGGCGGCGGCGAGGGTGGGGAAGAAGGGGCAGGCTCTCGCCGGCCAGCCGTTGTGCTCTCTCCTGAGCAGCGGTTTCAGGATCGGCAGATTTTGCTCGACTTTGCCGATCAGGTGGTGATCCCTGCCTATGAGCAGTTGGTCGCCGATACCCAGGCCCTGTCTCAGGCCATCCAGGCCTTCGTGCAAGATCCCAATGCCCAGACTTTGCAAGCGGCTCGCCAGGCTTGGTCTGTTGCCCGCATCACTTGGGAGGAGAGCGAGGCTTTTGCCTTTGGGCCGGCGGCTTATTTGGGGCTGGATGCGGATTTGGACGAATGGCCCCTGAACGAGGTGGAGGTGCTGGAAGTTCTCAACAGCGGCGATCCCCTCACTCCAGAGACCGTGGCCGAGTTGGAAAGCGGGCAAAAGGGATTTCATGCCGTGGCCTTCTTGCTCTTTGGCGTGGATAACAACAAGTCTTTGCAAGACTTTACCGAGCGGGATCGGGAGTACTTGGCTGCCCTTGGCCCAGTTTTGGCGGATACGGCGGCAAAGCTGCTCAAAAGCTGGACAGAGGGAGTGCAAGGGCTGCCTGCTTTTCGCGAAGAATGGGTAAAAGCCGGCGAGGGCAGCAAGAGTTATCTCACGCTGCAAGCTGCTGCTGAAGAAATAGCCCAAGGTATTCTCGGCATGTTGGACGAGCTGGGCAAGGTCAAAATTGGCGAAGCCTTCGCCCAGCAAAATCCTTTTCTGCTGGAAAGTCGCTTTGCCCACCATTCGCTGCCGGAGTTCCAGGCCAATGTGCGCAGCGTTCAGTATGCTTACTTGGGCGGATTTAGAGATAGAAAAGGTCGTGGCCTGAGCCAATTTGTCCGGGACATCAATCCCAATTTGGATAGTCAAATTCAGTCGGAGTTACAAGCAGCGGCGGCGGCTCTCCAGGGGATCCCTGCCCCTATCGAAAAAAGCCTTTGCGATGCCAATGCCCGTGGATCTATTACTGCCGCTATGGAAAAAATTGAAGACGCTTTCGACAGCTTTGCTCAGGAAGTTGTGCCGCTCCTGCAGTAGTAAGAAAGTCCCAAAAGAGCTGAGTTGCCGATATTTTGATAGCCGATGCGTCGTCTTCTCCAGATTTTCATGCTGGGATTGGCCTCTCTTTGGGCGGCGAGCTTTCTGGCTTTCCCCGCTGCCCCAGAGGGATCCCAGCCATTGCCCCCTCGAGCGGGTGGCGAAACAACCCTTTGGAACCGCACCTCAACAGCCTACGAGCAGCCGGCTCCCAACTTGGATCCCCGCTGGGCCAGGTTGCATGCCCTGGGGGACATCGCCTTTGAGGCTCGCTTCGTCACCGCTCCGGCGCCTGTTAACCCCGGCCTTGGGCCTCTGTTCAACAACAACTCCTGCGCCGGTTGTCATGTTAAAAACGGCCGAGGTTTTCCTGACAAGGGGCAGCGGGTCGTCAGAGTCAGCCAGGTTGGATCCCTGGATAGAAGCGGGGATCCCCAGCCTTTTGGATGGGAGGCCATTGCTCCTCATAGCAACACTCCCCCTGTGGCCGGCATCGGCACGCAGGTTCAAGAAAAGGCCGTTCGGGGCTATCGGCCAGAGGCCAAGGTGGAGTTGCACTGGGTAGAGCAGACCAGAGAGTACGCCGACGGAACTCCCTACAGGCTGCGTTCTCCTGTTGTAAAGCTGTTAACTCTGGAGGGATCGCCCATCGATCCTGTCCTCATCTCCCTGCGGATCCCCCAGCCGGTGTTTGGAGCGGGCCTACTGGAGGCCGTTCCCGCTTCTAGGATCCTGGCAGCAGCCGATCCTGACGACGCCGATGGGGATGGCATCTCTGGCCGCCCCAACTTGGTTTGGGATCAAGAGCAGCAGCGTCTGGTGCTGGGACGGTTTGGTTGGAAAGCCAATACCCCCAACCTCAGGCAACAAACTGCGGCCGCCTACGCCAACGACATGGGTGTCACGAATCCTCTTTTTCCGGCCGCGGATGGCAGCCAAGATATCGACGAGGCCACTCTCCAAGCGACAACCGTTTACGTGCAAACCCTGGCCGTGCCTGGCCGCGCCCTTTGGCAGGATCCCCAAGTTCAGCGAGGGGAAAAGCTCTTCGTCCAAGCCCAATGCGCCAAGTGTCACCGACCAGAGCTACAAACCGGCATTCATGAGATCCCTGCCCTGGCCAACCAAGTCATCCACCCCTACACCGATTTGCTGTTGCATGACATGGGCGAAGGACTAGCAGATGGCCGCGCTGACTTCGAGGCCACGGGCCGAGAATGGCGCACCCCCCCTTTGTGGGGCATCGGCTTGTCGCAGACAGTTCTGCCCTCCTCCGGCTATTTGCACGATGGCCGCGCCCGCAGCCTCGAGGAGGCCATTCTCTGGCATGGGGGAGAAGCTGAACGCTCCCGCGAGATCTTTAAAAATATGGCTGCTGAAGACAGAGAAGCCCTGCTCTATTTTCTTCGATCCCTCTAGAGCTCTGCCCATTTCCGCAGCAGGTTCGCGTAAACTTTGGAGATCAAATCAAAGTGGCGTGTCTTGCCCGATTCCTGAAACATCTGCTGCCGCACAGTCTGTAAATCAAAGAGGATCTCGCGTTCTTGCGGATCCCTAATTAGGCTTTGAACCCAACTGACGGCAGCATAGCGGATCCCACGGGTTACAGGCTCAACTCGGTGCAAGGTGGAAGCAGGATAGAGGATCAAAGCACCCGCCGGCAGCTTGTAGGCTTGCTCCCCCTCGCTACTCTCGATCTTCAGCTCACCGCCATCATAGTCTTCAGGGGCACTTAGAAATAGCGTAAAGGAAATATCCGTGCGCATCAGCTGATGCCGATCGAGCATCAGCGCATCGTCGGTATGAGTGCCATAGGACATTCCCGCTTCGTAGCAGCTAATTAAAATGGAATGAATGAGCTTGGGCCGGGCAGCCATCTGGAACAACAAATTACGCTCTAGAGCTGCCAAGATAATCTCCTCTATCTTCCGTTGCTGAAGGGATCCCTTTGGCATTTGCCTATTGTTTTTGACAAGCCTGGCATTCCAGCCTGCCGTCAGAGCACCATCCACAAATTCAGCATCGGCTATGAGGGACAGAATCTGTTGCAATTCTGCTAAACTAAGAACATCGCCAATACACAAGATCATTATCAACCTCTAAAAAGCAAAATACATGACACTTTCTACACTAGCAAAACAAGCCTTATGAAAATCATGCCTACTTCGAGCATCCCTCGGAAACCTTAAGCATCTAGCAGAGAAAGTAGAGATCTTTTGCCCTATGCAGCCACCTTCTGGTATTCGACAAAAAGAGCTCTGCGAGCTATTGGGCTTAGACTACAAGGCTGTTGCCACCGAGGCAAAGCGTCTGGGCTTGAGCACACATGCCTATCTGCAACAGAAAACAGGTTGGATCCTGAAGGATGAACTCTATTATCCGCCCGGCACTACCTTTGACAAGTCAGCAGATGGCGAGTCAGTAGGATCGTCCCCTACCCCCTCAGAGGATTTGTCCTCTAGCAGCAAAATCAATTCCAGAAAAAGGAAAGACATCCTCTCACTGCTGTTGTTGCTTGTTGTCCTGTTAGCTGCCATCTTGCTGGCCCGTCGCTTAGATCCAGAGGCAACTCGAGAATTTATAGCAAAACTAGGCCCCTGGGCACCCCTTGCCCTGATTGGATTACGCTCCCTGAGTATTATTATTCCTGCCATACCCAGCACCCTTTACTCCATCTTGGCAGGAGCCCTCTTTGGATTTGGATCGGGAATCCTTTACATTGCAATTGCTGATTTTATCTCTTGTACACTTAACTTCTACCTAGCCAGAAAGTTTGGTAGAGACCTAGTACAGCGAGTAGTTGGGCGACAATGGATGTACAAAGTCGATGCCCTTTCAGCTAACTATCTGGAAAACAATATTTTTCTTACAGCTGGTTTTTTAATGACGGGCCTATTCGACTTTGTCGCCTACGCCGCCGGCCTAACCCAAATAAAATGGCAGAACTTTCTTCTCGCCCTAGCTTTGGGCATTGCCGTCTCTACACCCCCAGTAGTGGCTCTGGGGGCAGGGATCCTAGAGCAGGGAAGGTGGCTGCTGGGCTTTGCTTTGCTGGGAATGTTTGCTTTGGCGATGTTAAGCGGCTGGCTGAGTAAAAGGCGGCGTTCTTAACTTGCCTTTGATAAAGTCAGAACAAAAGCAAGGTCAGCAGTGGCTTCTAACTCATGGGGAACATTTGCCGAAATTAAGACAAATATGCCCGGAGATAGAGAGATCTTCTCACCTGCAAGGGTTAAGACTCCAGTTCCTTCAATGACGTGGAGAGTAGCGTCCCTTGTGGAGGTATGCTCGGAAATACTTGTGCCTCCCGCCATACAGAAAAGAGTATGTTGGCAGACTTCACTTTTCCAAATGATCTTGCTGAGAACTCCTTCCACAGAATAAGCAATGTGATCTTTGAGCTGCAAAAAAGGTGACTCAGGGGAGACAAGAGACATCATTAAGCCTCCTTCTTGGCAATCAGTATGATGTAGCCTAGGTTATTTCGATATCGGCTAAAGATTTGCTTCATAGATAAGATCCGCTGCCGGATTACAGGACGTGTAAGCACATTCCACACCATAGTTAAGAGCGTCGGCAATCCTTCCTCTGTAGCAATAGCAACGGGATTGAGCAAAGTTAAGGGGCCGGTGGCATACTGGACAACCGTAAGATTTGCTTGCTGAACAGTTGCAAGCCAGCTGTCAGTAGATAAAGGATTGGCATTGACATGGATTACGGAGGATAACTCCTTGCGGATAGCGTCGCTGTTGGATCCCTCAACTCGCAGCTCATGGCTGAGGAACTTACCCCCTGGCTTGAGGCAATTGTAAATCCCTGACAAAATCTTAGATTTTCCTGCATCGGACTGCATTGTTAAAATAGCTTCCGCCAAGACATAGTCAAATTTCTGATCGATTTGATCTAGGTGAAAGATATCGCCCTCGAGGATCTCAACTTGGCCGGCTAGCCCTGCTGCAGAAACATTAGCGCGAGTGCGAGCAATGTTATCTGGATTTTTCTCAATGCCGGTAACATGTATGCCATAGCGCTTTGCCAATCGAATAGCCGTGTAGCCAAGGCCTGAGGCAAGTTCCAGCACAGTTTCTCCTCGACGGAACTCGGCAAACTTGAAGAGCCGTTCGGTAGCGCCAAAGCCCCCCGGTCGAAGTGCCTTTTTACCTGCCGCAGCCAGTACCTGGTGTCCAGGTGCATTTTTTGAGTCCAGCTTAGACATAGGTAACTCCAAAAAAGATACAGCCTTTTAATTTAAAATAGGGTACAGGTATTCAAGAGGAAGGAGAGAAAGGAATGCCGACTCATTCTTTGGATTTGCGGCAAAGAGTTGTAGCAGCCTATCAGGCAGGTAACACCTCCATCCGCCAGGTAGCTAAACGCTTCATGGTGACCAAAAGAACAGTACACCGCTGGGTGCGTCAGTACCAACAAACTTAAGATTTAGCCCCTAAGAAAGCAGGCACCAAGCGAGTGGGCATTTTGGAACAACATCGGCAGGAAGTGATGGCAATTATTACAGAACACCCAGACTTCTACCTGTGGCAGTATCAAGAACTGTTGCGCGAGCGCTTAGGAATCAATGTAAGCATCGTCACGATACATAATTTCTTGAAAAAGCAAGGAATGACTCTAAAAAAAAGACCTACCGCAGTGCAAAAGTCAAAGAAGAGGAGGTGCAAAGGGAACGACTAGCTTATAGTCAAGAAGTCAGGAATATTCCAGCGGAGGATTTGATTGCCATCGACCAGACGGGAGTCTGGGAGGGAATGGAGCGGAGAGTATCTCGGAGTTTACGTGGTCAAAGGGCTTATCATTATCGTCAGAGATACAAGGGTGAAAAGTATACGGTTATTGGAGCTATTTCCTTGAGAGGTGTAGTTGGCTGTCGTGTCATCAAGGGTGGGATGAAGAAAGGAGATTTGGAGATTTTTTGGAGTTTTTGAGAAGCGAGCTATGTCCGAAGCTAGATGCGAGGAAGGTTGTGATTATGGACAATTTAAATATCCACAAGAGTCGGGAAGTTGAGGAATTGATTAGGGGGACAGGAGCACGAATCCTATACCTGCCTGTGTATGCGCCGGAGTTGAATCCCATTGAGATGATGTGGTCGGTGTTGAAGCATTTTATTCGGCAGCTTTGCAGAATTGGGAAATATAGCATGGAGCAGATAGTGAAGACTTCTTTACTACTGATCAATCCATCCTCCTTCCGAAGTTGGTTTGCTAAGTGCTGCTATTGTACCCCTTGAGCCCTTAACAGGCTGTACCCTGTGGCCATCTGTTTTGAGCTTGGCTGTGAGCACCTCATCACCTTCTATAATGAGAGATGCCCACAGCCGCAAAGAAAAACTTATTTTTCTCAGCTATTCGAAAAATCGAATATTAGAGAAGAGGAAAAGTTGAGGGGATGAACTTTTTTGGCCATCCTGCTCTTCCCAAATTCTTCTCTCAACCAGAATCCAATACCGACCTATTTTTTGATAACGATCTTCGTAGATCATCTTTGCTTGAGTTTTTTCTCCAGTTCCTGGGCTACAATACTCAGCAGTGTAGTGAGTGGGTAGGTAGCCCTCACCTGTATCGTAAAACTCTTGAACTGAGACTGTAATTGTCCGATTGGCAAGATGGCGATGTACCATTTGAATGTGCTTGCCCTGAACCCAGTACCTATCGGTAGAAGATAAGCCCGAAACAAGAACTTCAGTGATGTCTGAATTTTGTGGCTCTCCATAGGCAAAGGTGTGGCCACCGTGTTCCTCGTCGAAGGAATGACGAACGCGATGCACCATGACTTCCCACATCTGTTCCCGTATTTTCTGGCGGATCTCCTCGTCCTCGACGCCGGCAACATCGATCTTCATGTTGCGGTCAATACTCACAACTCCTGAGAAGGAGAGGCTGCTGTCACCTTCTTTGGGAAAGTAGGTTATCTCAGCTCGGTAGCCAGGAAAGTCTTTGTCCCAGGTGTAGCGATTCTCAAAAGCCTCCTTGAATAGCTCTCGGGCCGGAGCTTGCTGTGCTGCCATAATCTCCTCCTTAATGAGAAATTTTACTATTTAAATCCTAGTAGAGGCTGATGGCTGGCCTTGGGATTTTAAGGTTTCCTTATGACTGGCCACCCGCTCAGCTCTCTTGTTCTCGAAGTTTCTCGAAGTTCTTGGCGGTTACCGATGGGCAGGAAGGCGGAACCTCAATCCTTCACTTGGCCTGAGGGGAGCCTTGAAGTTAATGAAAACCATTGGCAAGGCGCTGTCCACTGGCAACAGAGGGAGAGAGCTAAGCTAAAGCTCGGCGCTGTTGGCCTTTTGGCGACAAGCTGGCAGGAAGAGAGTCTGCTTTCTCAACTCACTCCATGTCCAAAATCCAACCCCTGAACCCAGAGCGGATCGCCCAGATGGCCGCGGGAGAGGTGATCGACTCGCTGGGGGCTGCTCTGCGGGAATTGCTGGAAAATGCCCTCGATGCCCAGGCCACCCGAATTCAAGTGGAGATCTGGCCGACTCGCTGGCAGGTGCGGGTGGGGGATAACGGCCAAGGGATCCCCGCTTCGGAGCTGGAGCAGGTGGCCCGTCGCCACACCACCAGCAAGTTGGACGGTTGCAGCCTGGGGTTTCGGGGCGAAGCCTTGCACAGCCTGGCCCGGCTGGGATCCCTGACCATTCAGACCCGCCACGCTGACGATGCCCACGGCTGGCTGGCCACCTACGACCGCCAAGGGGAGCTGGCCCACCAGCAGCCGGCAGCCACTGCCTCGGGAACGGTGGTCACGGTTGCGGATTTGTTTGCCGACTGGCCTCTGCGCCGTCGGGCTTTGCCCCAAACTCGCCCGCTCCTGACCCTGGTGCAAAATGCGGCCCTAGCCCATCCCTGGGTCAGTTGGCAGGTGCATCAGGAAGGGCAATTGCTGCTCAGCCTCTGGCCGGGAAAATCTCTGCAAGATCTGCTGCTGCAGGTGTTGCCGCAGTTGGATCCCACGGATCTGCGCTATCGGCGGATCCAGGATGGGGATAGCGATTGGGAAGTGGTGCTGGGCCTGCCGGATCGCCTGCATCGCCCCCACCCCGATTGGATCCGTGTGGCCGTAAACGGACGGTTTGTGCAGATGCCCGACTGGCAACGGCTGATCCAGTCGGTTTTTCACCACGCATTGCCCCGCCACCGCCATCCGCTGGTGGTTGTTCACCTGCGCCTGCCCCCAGAACAGGTGGATTGGAACCGTCATCCTGCCAAAAGCGAGCTCTACCTGGAGAATCTGACGGCCCGCCAGGAGCAGTTGCGCCAACACCTGCACTCCCTTCTGCAATTGGGATCCGGGCAAGCCAGCCGCCGCTCTGTGCATCTGATCCGGGCCAGCGAGGCCAAGGTGGTCTATCGAGTCTCGCCCGATCTCCAGAGCCATCTTCCTCCCTCTGACCGGCCAACTTCTCCCTTGCCTCCCCTCAGGGCGCTGGCCCAACTGCATCGGATCTACATCTTGGCGGAGCATCCCCAGGGGCTATGGCTGGTGGAGCAGCACCTGGCCCACGAGCGAGTTCGCTATGAGTACATCCGGCAGCATTGGCAACTGGTAGCACCGGAGACGCCCATAACGCTGCAAGGACTATCGCCCCAAGCCCTGGAGCGGTTGGAGCAGTTGGGGCTGGAGCCGGAACCCTTCGGCCCCAATACCCATCTCATTCGACGCCTCCCTTTGGCTTTGGAGTCGGAAGATCCAGAAGAGGTGCAGGGATCCCTGCTAGAGCTCAGCCGCTGTCAAGATTTGCAGGCAGCTCAGGTGGCGGTGGCCTGTCGAGGGGCCTTGCGCAATGGGATCCCACTGACCCTGGAGCAGATGCAAAAGCTGTTGGAAGCCTGGCAGCGCACCGCCAATCCCCACACTTGCCCTCATGGTCGCCCGGTCTACCTGGCCCTGGCAGAAAAAGATCTGGCCCGTTACTTCCGCCGCCGTTGGGGCCTCTGCGACCGGCCTATCTCCGACTCCAAACTGGGATCCCTATGGGAGCTGGATCCGCTGGGAGACAGGTTTGCCGCCCAGGTGCGCTCTTCTGCGTCGGATCCCACGGACGAGCCCAGCTCCACCCCACTATAATCGGGGGTGTCCAACTGCTGAAACCCCTGAAACTCCATGGCTTCTTATCTCAAACTCAAAGCCCAAGAAGAGACCTGGCTGCAGCGCCATTCCCGTCTGATCTTGGCGATCCTGGCCGGCCTGGGATCCCTGTTGACGGCCTATCTCACCTACACCAAGCTGACGGAGCAGCCCGCTGCCTTCTGCACGGGGGATGGGGGGTGTGACCTGGTGCTCTCCAGCCGTTGGGCAGAGTTTTTGGGGATCCCGACCGCGGCTGTTGGCCTGCTGGGGTTTCTGGGAGTCTTGGCGCTGGCGGTGCTGCCGGATGGGATCCCACTGGTGAAGCGGTGGCGCTGGCCGGCCCTGTTTGGCTTGGTTTCCGCCATGACCGCCTTTGAGATGTACATGCTTTACCTGATGGTGGCGGTGCTGCGGCAATTCTGCATGTATTGCACCACCGCGATCATCTTGGTGGCAGGGCTGGGGCTGGTGACCGTGCTGGGCCACCGCTGGCTGGATGGGGGCAAGCTGGTCTTTGGCTACATTCTCATAGGCTTTCTCACATTGGTGACCACGATTGGGGTGTACGCCAACCAAGTTCCCCCGCCTAGCCCCCTGGCGGTAGGGTTGGCAGCCCACCTGCGGCAGATCGGCGGCACCATGTACGGTGCCTATTGGTGCCCCCATTGTCAAGATCAGAAAGAGCTGTTCGGGGCAGCTTTCGACCAAGTGCCCTACGTGGAGTGCTCCCCCAACGGCCCCGGCACTCCCCAAGCTCAAGAATGCACAGAAGCGGGGATCACCAGCTATCCCACCTGGATCATCAATGGCCGCACCTACACAGGCGTTCGCTCTCTGGAAGCCTTAGCGGTGGCCTCTGGCTATCCGCTGGAAGAGGGCAGATAAACTCCTGGAGTCGGGATGAGGATGTGAACTCGGTTGCGCCCCGCCTGCTTGGCCTGGTAGAGCGCGCTATCCGCCTGCTGCAAGGCGGTTTCCGGTTCTGGGCAGTAGTCTTCGCTGAGCACGATCCCACCGATGCTGATGGTAACCGGCAAGCTTCGCTTGGGGGAGATGTCAATGGGCCGTTTGGCGATAGCCTGCCGCAGAGACTCTGCGTAGCGACCACAGCGAGAGGGGCTAAGTCCGGGCGTAAGGCAAACAAATTCTTCCCCACCATAGCGGTAGAGCAGGCTGGAGGGCCGCAGTTGATTTTGCAGCCGCCCGACGATGGCCTGCAGCACACAGTCGCCGATGTAGTGGCCGTGGCTGTCGTTGATTTGCTTAAAGTGATCTACATCCATCATCAGCAGGCAGAGATAGCGGTAGCGAGCTTCCCCGCGGCCTCCCACCTGCTTGAGCAAATGGGGCAGCGCCTGATCCAGAGCTCGCCGGTTCAACGCCCCGGTCAAGGGATCCGTCAAAGACAAAGACTCCAACAACTCATTGCGGGCTCGCAATTGCCGGTTGGCCTGGGCCAAAGCTTGGGTGAGCCGCTGGAGACGTAACCCTGCCCGCACCCGCGCCCGCAGCTCCTCAGGATCGACCGGCTTGGTGATGAATTCATCCGCCCCCGCATCCAGCCCCTCTACCCGAGCCTCAACTTCAGAACGGGACGTGAGCAAAATGAAATAGACGAACTGCCCTGCTGCGGATCCCTTGAGACGGCGACAGAACTCTACCCCCGATATCTCAGGCATGACCCAGTCGCAGATCACCATGTCGGGCCACTCGCTCTCTTCCAAGCTTTGCAAGGAATCCCAAGCTGCTCGGCCGCTTTCCCAGCTTTCCACGTAGTACTGGGAGCCTGTGAGAACATTGATAATGTAGCAACGAACCACTGGGTCATCATCGACAACCCAAATGCGGGGGGTGCGAGCCGGAACAGAGCTCCAAAAGGTTTCTTCTGCTGAACCAGAAGGGTGGTACGCAGAATCCAAGCCCTCCAGATCAAGGGATGGCATAGCTAAAGAGGAATCGCCCATTGTAGTCGGATCCCAATCCTAGCGCCAACAGCTAGTTGGAACCAGAGCCGGGAGCGGCCAGACAAGCATGGTTGGAGGCCCGCTCACGGAGCGCAAGGTGCAGTGCTTCCACAAACTGCCGCACCCGAATTGGGTCGATCATGGGAAAGGGATCCGAATAGCCTGCCGGCATGCCTGCGGAACGGGAAGACCGCTTCAGAGAACTGGCCACAATTACTCCATCTGCCCGCCGGATCAGGCTGCCGATGTTTTCAGCAGTAGCCCCCGAGCCGATGAGCAGCGGCACCTGAGGAGCAACTTTGCGGGCCAGCTCCAGCTCCTCCAGAAGGGGTGGCTTGCCGGTGGCCCAGCCGGAAAGGATGATGGCATCGGCCAGGCCACGTTCCACCGTGTCGGTGATGGCCACATCCAGACTGATGGGACCTAGGGGTTGGGCGTGTTTCACCAGCACATCGGCGAAAATCTTGATGTTAGCCCCCAGCTCCCGGCGATAGCGCAGCAGGCGGTAGGCATTCCCCTCGATAATGCCTTGGTCGGTCACCATCGCCCCGCAGAGCACATTCACCCGGATGAACTGCGCCCCCACGCAGGCGGCAATTGCCAGAGCACTGCAGCCATCGTTGCGCAAGACATTGATCCCAACCGGCAGCGAGACCAAGGTTTTCAGCCGCTGGACGATGACGGTCATGGCGCTGACCACCGCTGCGTCCACCCGATCCTTGGCAAAGGGGGCATCGTAAAAGTTCTCGACGAGGATCCCGTCTACCCCTCCTGCAGCCAGGGCAGTAGCTGCCTGTTCTGCCTGAGCGATCACCCATTCCAAGTCCCCCCCCCAACGGGGCGAGGTAGGCAGCGGCAACAAATGAACCACCCCAATGACCGGATGGGGGGTTTTGAAGAGGTGTTGCAGCAGGTTCACCGGCAAGCTTCCTCAGGGATCCCTAACGATCTTACGCCTGGATCTGACCCACAGGGGTATTCTCTGGGGGAAGTGTAACATCAGGGCTGGGGGGAGAAGAGCGGGCTAGGCCTCGGAGCAATTGCGGCACCATACCCGGCCCTTCGTAAACCCAGCCGGTGTAGACCTGCAGCAGGCTGGCTCCCGCTTCCAGTTTCTCCAAGGCGTCGGCCAAGGTGAAGATGCCCCCCACTCCGATGATGGGCAATTTTCCTTGGGTGGAGCGGTGGATGTAGCGGATGACTTGGGTGGAACGCTCCCGCAAGGGGGCACCGCTGATCCCGCCGGCTTCTGCAAGGATTGGCCTAGACTCCGCTGGTGCGAAGGGGATCCCGTGGCCAGGTAGGAAACGGGTCTTCAGGTTATCGCGGCGGAGGGTGGTGTTGGTGGCCACAATCCCGGCCAGTTGATGGTCTTGGGCCAGCTCCAGGATGCTGTCAATGTCGGGCCAGTCCAGATCGGGGGCGATCTTCACCAGGAGGGGTTTTCGCTTCTGATTTTCCCGCTGTAAGGCAGATAGGATGGGCTCCAGTTGCTCAGCAGCTTGCAGGGATCGCAGCCCCGGCGTGTTGGGGGAGCTGACGTTGACCACAAAGTAGTCCCCCAGATCCTGGAGCAGCCGGAAGCTGGCCAGGTAATCGGCAGCCGCTTCTTCCAGAGGGGTGATTTTGGCTTTGCCCAGGTTAATTCCAATGGGGATGGGACGTTGGTGTAGCCGACGCAACCGTTCCGCCAGAGCCGCCGCCCCTTGATTGTTAAAGCCCATGCGATTGAGGGCAGCGCGATCTTGGGGCAGTTGAAACAGGCGAGGTTTGGGGTTGCCCGGTTGGGGCTGAGGAGTGACGGTGCCCACCTCTACAAAACCAAACCCCAGGCTGGGCCAGACGCCCAGAGCCAGGCCATCTTTGTCGAAGCCCGCAGCCAATCCAAGGGGATTGGGAAAGGTAAGGCCCCACAGCGACACCGCTAGCCGGGGATCCCGGTAGCAAAACAGTCGCTCCAGAGCCGATAGGATCCCGGTGGCCTGGGTGGCATCGATCCAATGCAAGGCGCGCAGCAGGGCCATCTTGACCGTTTCTGGATCAGCTCTCAGCCCAGAAAAAAGCAGAGGCCACAACACATCTCGGTACAGGTTCACCGCAAAGACCCTCTACAGGTAAACTGCCCCTTGGCTGTAGCTTGCTTCCGCGTCGCAAAAATCGGTGAGCAACTGATGGACTCCGGGCTCACTGCCAGCTAAGGGATATCCCATTGCAGCACTCAACGGTAACCTCTCTGGGCTTGCTCTTTGCCGGAGATGGAGTCCCTTTGCCGCTCAAGGCTGGCTCCCCAAACTGCCCCCAAGAGTAAGGTTACCAGCAGGTGAATGCGGCCATCCAACATCACCACATCCAAAAGCCCTGAGGCAAAAAACGCCGTCAAGGCCAGCAGCATCCCCAGCAGGACGCTTTCTTGCGAGCGCCGCCAAGCTTGCCATCCCCGCGCCAAAATCCAGCCCCACAGGATCAGATGGCCCAGCAACAGCGGGATCCCACCCTCAGCCGCCAGGTGCAGGTACAAATTGTGGCAATGGCCCAGCAGCTCCGGCGGATCTTGAGCATTGTAAAGAGCGGCAAAGCTTTGCCAGCCCCAACCGGTCAAGGGCCGCTCCTGCACCATCTGCAGGGCGAATTGCCAAGCATCCAGCCGGTTGGCGGTGGAACTAAAGTAGAGCGCCTGGGGATCGAAGGTGTCTGCCAGACGGCTCCAAATCAATCGGGGCACAACAGCCCGCCAGCCCGGCCAATCCCAAGCAGCGGCCAAACCGGCCAATCCCAGACCGGCCAAGATCCCGATCCCCCACCAACAGCGCCGCAGGGCCAGCCCCATCATCAGCGCCAGCCCCCCCACTCCCCAGCCGTTGCGAGAGGCCGTCAGCAGCAACAAGAGGGATCCCAGCCCCAGCACAGCTCCCAGCCCTACTGCCTGTGGCCAGTCTCTATCGGCTCGATCCAGCCACAGCCCTGCTGCCAAGCACAGGTGGATCACCAGGTAGATGGCCAGGATATTGGGGGAAGTAAAAGCTGCCGCCGGTCGCTCTCCCCCGGCAACCCCCGTGATCCAAACCGGCCCCAAGAAGAAGTGCCCCTGCCATTCCCACAGCACTTCTCCCCAACCCAAAAGCAGCATCAGCCCGCTGCCCAACACCAACATCTGGGCCAAACGCCGACGGCCTACAGGATGGAACTCCGTCCCGCTACCGCGAGAGGCCAGCGCATCGGCAAAGGCCGGCAGCATCAACAAAAAAGGCCAGTAGTTGAACATCCCCGGCAGGCTCAGTCGCCAATCCTCCCCCCAAAAGGCCACTCCCACCGCAGCCAGGCTCAGGAGAGCCGCCAGTCCAAATAGAGGATCCCGCAGGATCCGGCCACCGCAGCGGGTATAACCCTGAATCGTTCCCACCAAAGCCAACAGCAAGCTGGGGGCCAGATTCACCGGGATCAGCGCCGCTGCTGCCAGCAGCCAGCCCCGCGGTTGAGAGGGCAAGGGATCCGGCGACAGTTGTTGAGACAAAACCGGTGCCGAAGAAGACATCACTCATCCTCAAGGGGGATCCCTGGCCTGACCTGCCCCTGGCCGAAGTAGCGCCCAAATTGCAGCTCGTACACCTCATCTTCATCTTGGGTTTCTACCCAGAGCTCCGAGCGGGCATAGCCCACGCACAGCAGCCCATACCCCTGCTCCTTCAGCTCCCGCGAGATGCCCATTGCCTCCGGCTGATACAGGGATCCCCGCCGTACCCGCACCGCACAGGTGGTACAGGCGCCGTTGCGACAGGCAAAGGGCAGTTGGATCCCTTGGGCCTCGGCGCTGGCCAAAATGTATTGATCCGCCGGCACCTGGATCAGATAGTGGGTGTCCCGTTGGCGGTCATGGATGTGAACCGGGTAAGAAGGGACAGAAGAGGAAGAACGCATGGGGAAGTGGCCTTTTTGCAGAGCAGAAATCTTTTTCATGATTCCACAGGATTTTAACCACTACCCCACCAAACCTGAACCGGCTGGGGATCCCCAGGAGCTGAA
Source organism: Thermostichus sp. MS-CIW-30 (assembly GCF_054058015.1). Taxonomy (NCBI): domain Bacteria; kingdom Bacillati; phylum Cyanobacteriota; class Cyanophyceae; order Thermostichales; family Thermostichaceae; genus Thermostichus; species Thermostichus sp. MS-CIW-30. The sequence continues at coordinate 14,135 of NZ_JBSRZW010000033.1, read as the reverse complement.
GCCGATCTGTTGGTGGTTATAAAGATAAACAAACAGACTCCGAGTTGATGATTGGGATAAGCTACAGGTAGGCCTCCCAAGGAGAGCATCCCATGCTAGAAACCCCCAATGCCAATTTGGCCTCACTGGAAAAACCATCGTCTTCCCTCTCTGCCGAAACCCTCAACAAGCTGATCGAGAGCAATGCTGAAAGTCGGCCTTGGGGGAGCTTTACAGTGCTGGAAGAGGGCCCTGGCTACAAAATCAAGCGGATCGTGGTTTTGCCCAAGCATCGCCTTAGCCTGCAGTTGCACTACCATCGCAGCGAACACTGGATCGTCGTTGCCGGCACCGCCAAGGTCACCTGCGGAGACGAAGAAAAGCTCATTACGGCCAACCAATCCACCTATGTGCCCCCTTGCACCAAGCATCGTCTGGAAAACCCCGGCGTCATCCCTCTGGTGATTATCGAGGTGCAAAACGGCCAGTACTTGGGCGAAGACGACATTGTCCGCTTCAGCGACGACTACGCCCGGGTTAACGGTGGGCAAAAGTAGCCAATCCCAATGGCCTAGGCGAGCTCTTCGCTGCTGAGGATCGCGATCCTCTAGAACAGCATCACCAGCAGGGCAACCACTAACAACAGCACAGCCCACATAGCCTGCCAGAAGGGATGGTAGCTGGTGATGAGCTGGCCATGGCGGCTTTGAAAGCGGGCCAGATCCAGGTAAGGGGCCACCCCCCGTCGGAACCACCCCACTGCGGATCCCTCTTGGCCGATCAACCCCCCTGCCTGGTACGCCCCGAACAGGAAGTTGCCCAGCGGCCCAAAGCGGGAAGCATAGCGTAGGAAGATCATGCCGGTCTTATCCTGGAACTTGAGATCGGAGCCAAAGCGATAGCCCGGATCCCCTCGCCCAATCACCCGCCCCTCCAACTGCATCGGCAACCCGCGCAAGGGGCTGGCGTAGGGATTGCTCATCGCCTTCAGCACGGTCAACGCCGGCGGGTTTTCCAGACTGGGGTACATCACTGTCATCTTCAGCAGCAGGCCCAAGCCCACCCCCATCAGGGTCAGCCCGGCAAACATTTCATAGAAGCCCACCTGCAAGGCCGGGATCCCGAGCAGCGCCCCCACAATCGCCCCCAGCCACTCGGCGTTCAACAGCAGTATATCCAGCAGAAAGTTCCCGTAGAGCTGTTGCCGGTTGAGCTGCTTGCCCTGGGCAACCACGCTGGCCATATCGAACTCCACCGGCAGATCCAGTTGCTCCGCATAGGTGCACAGCGCCCGCACCCGTTTGCCCGTGAGGGGATGGGTGGAGTTCAGCTCCATCCACCAGGCCCAAGGGTTAAACAGATCCCACAAAAATACCCTGCCCACCTGGCCGGGATCCGAGGCAACCCGGTAGGCCGTCCCCGCCGTAACAGCCGCCTTGGCATCGTAGATCCCCAAAGCCCGCGTTCCTTCCAGCAGGCGAGCACTGCGCTGTCGGGTTTCCTCATCCCCCTCCCGCTCTCCCTCTTGCACAATGCCGTAGGCAATTTTCACCAAAGCCCGCGAGAGCCCATTGGGGTTGCCGGTGGTTTCGGCAGCAAAGTGGTCGGCAAAGTACTCCCGCACCCGCGACAGATACAGCAACAAGTAGGAGCCGGCCACATAGAAAAAGTAGGCGACCAAGGCCAGGGAGCGGAGGCTGCCCCTTTTGCCGTTGTCGCGCGCATCCCGCATGTAGACGTAAAGAAGGTAGAGAATCTGCACCAACGTGGAAGCCAGGGTCATGACGGCGAAATCCCAGTGGATCACATGCCCCAGCTCGTGGGCATAGACCGTAGCCACCTCTTCATCTTCCAAGTAGGTGAACAACCCTTCGCTGACGACGATGCGGGCCGTGTCCGGCAGGCTGCCGTAGGTAAAAGCAGTGGGGTTTTGGTCGCGGATCAGCCCCAGCTTCGGCTGCTTCAGCTTGTACTGGCGGCAAACCCGTTGAATCACCTCTGCACTCTCTGGGCTGCGACGCCCAATTTCCGCCAAGCTTACCCACTCGGTGCCATAGAGGCTGTGCTGGATCCAGTCCATCAGCCAAGGGGACAAAAAGAAGATCAGGGCATTGAAGGCGAGGGTGAGCAGAATGGCGAAGATGAAAGAGCCCAGAGAGAATCCCCCCTCTAAGCTGCCCAAGACGGTCAGGAAAAGCACAAACACCATGCCAAACAACAGGCTCAGAGTCACGCCTGCGGCCATTGTCAGGTTGCCGGCAAAGCTGGCCAACATTAGCGAGACCCCCACCTGAGGCGCGCGGTAGCTGCGCTTGGTTTGTCCGGTTTTGAGACCTGAGGTGGCGGGATCCAATTCCGCTAGGGTGCGGCTGGGGTTGAAGCAATAGCGGCTCAGCCAAACGCTCAGTAGACGCAGCTCGTGGGGATTCAGGCTTTTCAGAGGCTCCAGCCACAGGGCTGCCTCCACCGACAGCATCACCGTCGAGACGGTGCTGGGATTGCGAAACAAGGTGGGCAAGAGGGGCAGAACCTCCTGTTTTTGCCCAGAAGTGAGGCTGTGAAAACCCAAAACCGCCTGGCGGAGCAAACCAGGCGGCTGAGGAAGGTCGGCAGTAAGCAACTGGCGATCGCTGACAAAGCAGTAGCGGCTTAGATCCAGACTCTCTGAGAACTCCATCCCGGGATCCACCTTGTCTGTCGCCGGCTCCGGATCCAGCCTCACCTGAGTTTTCCAGTCGGCAGCCTGCTGGCCCATGGGGCGGCTGTAGAGGGCCAACCGTTTGACTTGGGGGTAGCGAGTGGGAATCGCCTTCTGGAACCAGGCCGTCAACTCCTCATAGTTGAGAGCAAGGCCGGCAGGGCGGTTGATCATAATGACGAGGGCATAAGCCTTGGGACTCTCCTGGAGCGGTTGGGCTTTGGCCTGTAACCTAAGGCGGGGATTGGCCAGCGCCTGCTCCAGCCACTGCACCACTTCCTGTTCGTTCATGGCCCTCTCCCGGATCTAGTGGGGTGAAGAAGATCAACTATTCATCAACCATTCAACTGTTGCCTCGGTTGCCGACTGCCGATTGGCCTCACGGGAGCTATTCTGGCATTTCCTCCCGTTGACGGGATCCCCATCCTCCTACCAGCCCAGTACAGTTCCCCTTCTGGGAAAGCATGAGAACCTGAGCTTTGGGAATTTTTGGCTACAAAATCGAGCGCTGCCCTTCTGGGCTGATACCAATAATGGTGAGCTGGCAATCCAACACTTTGAAACCGTACTTTTCTGCCACCTTCTGGGTGATGTTAAGAATGGCGTTGTTTTTGAACTCGATCACCTTGTTGGTCTTGACGCACACCAGATGGTGGTGGTGGTGGGGGGCCGGCTGGTTGATCTCGTAATGTTTGTGCCCTTCGGTCAGTTCCAGTTCTCGCAAAATGCCCATGCGGGACATCAGCTTGACGGTGCGGTAAATGGTGGAAAGGCTAATGTTGTGGCCTTCTTCCCGCAACTTTTTGTGCAACTCCTCCGCGCTCAGATGCGTGCCCTCAGGCAAGTTTTGAAACGTTTGCAGGATGATCTCCCGCTGCCGAGTGGCTCGCCAGCCTTTGGCATTGAGCTCTGCCTTGAACGCCTCTTCGGTGTAGACCATGATGCCGCCCCTCCGCTGTTGGGCAACGTCGCCGTAACAGTCAATAAGTCCTGTAATTGATAATAACTTCATTTATGACGACACCACCCGACTTGGTTGCTGAAGACTGGTTGCTGAAGACATTGTTCAGGCTCAATGGACAGGCTCAATAGAACAGGCTCAATAGAACAGGGACGCAACTGAGGCGCATGGGCTGCCGGGAGAGCCTCGGGAAGGGTGCGGGAAACCCAATCCCTCATCCATCCGGGATGAGCTAGCCTACAGAGCAGAGCCATGTGGCGGACTGTTTCTGGTGTTCGGGCGCGCCTAGGCTAACATACTCAAGAAAAGGCCCGCGGCATCCTGACAGCGTTGGCAAGCGTAGTGATCGGGGAAGGAAAACGAAAATGCGGTTTGAGCAGCCCAAAACCTATTCCATTTCTCTGGGTGGCTGGGGGTTCTGGCTGGGATCCCTGGCGTTGGCAGCTTTGCTGACCAGTGTCGGGCTGGGGTGGCTGGTCACTGGATTGGTGGCCCTGTTGCTGCTTTTGCTGTCCTTGCCGGTGTTGGTGCTCCTGGCCTTTCGCTGGTGGGCGCGCCGCTGGATCACGACGGATCGCTGCCCGGTGTGTGGGTCAGAATCGCAAGCCATTGAGGGCAGCCATTTCTTTTGCCCCAATTGTGGAGAGCCGCTGTTTGTTGCAGACGGACGTTTTTATCGGCAAACGCCCCCCGGCACCATCGATGTAGAGCCTGTGGAAGAGGGTGGCTGGGAATTGACGAGCTGATGCCCCCTCGGTTGCCGGGATGTTTAGAGGGTGTTTTCCGTGAAAAGTGCTATGCCTGCGGCACCCCATGGTGCTACACAACACTGTTGCTCCGCAACGCTGACGCCACGGCACGAACGACATCTGTGGGGCTGGCCCGGTAGGCGGCTGGTTTCGAGCTGGGTTGGGCTGCTCTCGGCGGCCACTCTGTTGCTGAGTTTGTCTCCCACTTCTCAGGCGACGGAGCAGGGATCCCTGCAACCTCAGGTGGAAACCTATCTGGCTCAGTTGGCCGGTCGGGGGTTTTCGCCCGCGGCTCAGGGGGTTTGGCTGCAGATGGAGGATCCTTCGCCTCAGCGGGACAGAATCCTTGTTTTGGGACAGCATCAGGGATCCACACCCTTGCCGGCAGCTTCTTTGACCAAGGTGGCAACGACCCTGGCCGCTTTGCAGCACTTTGGCCCACAACATCGCTTTGTAACCCCTTGGCTGACCACCGGCTCGCCAACAGCCGACGGGGTGCTGCAGGGGGATCTCTGGGTGGTGGGGGGGGAGGATCCCTTGTTCGTCTGGGAGGAAGCCTTCTCCGTCGGCAACCTGCTCAATGCCTATGGGATCCGCCAGGTGCGCGGGGATCTGGTGGTGGTGGGCCGCTTTTACATGAACTTTTCCCGGGATGTGGCGCAATCGGGATCCCTGTTGCGGCAGGGGCTGGATGCGCGGCGCTGGCCGCCAGAGGCGGAGGCCCAATTTCAAACCTTACCCCCCGGCACACCCAGACCGCAGGTGGAGATTTTGGGCTCGGTACGGGTTGCCCAGCAGATCCCGCCCGGCGCTCAGGTTTTGCTCAGACATGAGTCCCCTCCCCTCATTCACCTGGTCAAGCTGATGAACCTCTACAGCAACAACTCCATGGCCGAGATGTTGGCCGATGCGGTGGGGGGAGCAGACCAAGTGGCCCAAATTGCCCGGGCCATCGCCGGGATCCCGCCCGAAGAGCTACACCTGATCAATGGTTCCGGGTTGGGGGTGGAAAACCGCATTTCGCCGCGGGCCAATGTAGCTTTGCTTCGAGCGATCCAATCTCTTCTGGAGGAGCAGGGGCTCTCTCTTGCCGATGCTTTTGCCGTCGTCGGCCAGGATGTGGGGGTGTTGGAACGGCGGCTGTTACCGGGGATCTTGATCGCCAAGTCGGGCACCTTGAGGAGCGTCAGCACCTTGGCGGGTGTATTGCCAACCGCGCAGGGGGACATCTGGTTTGCCCTGATGAATGGCGGATCCGATCTGGTCGGCTTTCGCACCCAGCAGGGACAATTCCTCAGCCAGCTCCAGTCCCAATGGGGATCCCCTGCCACCTTGCCTGAGCGTTGGATCCCTCGCTCTGGGGATACGGGATCCCGCACAGAGCTGAACCCGCGTCTTTGAAACTGTGCCCAACTGGTTCTCTCTCAGCCCAGAGTGACCTCGGTCGCGTTAGCGGAACGCAGTCCTATGTCCGCCCTCCCAGTTTGGGAATTGAGATCGACTTGGCCCGCTGTCAACAGCCCTCAACCCAGAAACCTCGTCCAGCAATTCCCGATGGGGCGTACAGGGATCGAACCTGTGTAAGGCAAATTATGAGTTTGCTGCCTAAACCGCTCGGCCAACGCCCCTGATTCTTTTACTCTAGCGTCTACTCTAGCGCCCTTGTCTCCTCCAGAAGCGGCTGAAAACAGGATAAGCTGCATGTCGGTGGTTAGGATCTGACGCCATGGCTTCGCCGCGTTCTTGGCAGGGGCAAATGGCCCTGGGCTTGGGGTTGATTGCCTTGTCCTCGGCTCTCTGTTTCGGTTTCTTGGCCGTTGGGCAGCACTATCTCTACGGGGATGGATCCGCTGCGGATTTCAAGCCCGCCAGGGAGAGTTTGGCTTTGTCTCCCGCCCCCGAGATTGGACTTCCGACGACACCGCCCCTCCCTAACCCCCCCTCTTCCGACGGCAATCTCCCAGAGGGATCCCCACTGCAACTCTGGTTTGTTACTTTTTTAACCGTGTTTGTGGCGGAAATGGGCGATAAAACCCAGTTGGCAACCTTGCTCATGAGTGCCCAATCCCAATCTCCTTGGGCGATCTTTTTCGGTTCCGCCGGTGCCTTGGTGACCGCCAGTTTTTTCAGCGTAGTGTTGGGGGAAGGTCTGGGGCAAGTCATTCCCCCAGGCTGGCTACAATGGTTGGCGGGTGCAGGGTTCCTGGTGATCGGGGGCTATGTATTATGGCAGGAGTGGCGGGGGAACAAGCTCCCAGAGGGCTAGCCTCCCTGAGCAGCCGATGCCAACCCGGCAGGACAGAGTGGAGAACAACCGAGGAACGTGTTGATCCAAGACAACGACAGCCGAACCCCGTCTTTTTTGCTGCGGCAAATGGCCGGACGGGCCGCCCTAGTGAGCTTTGGCTCGATTCTGCTGGCCGAAATGGGCGATAAAACCCAATTGGCGACCCTGCTCCTCAGTGCCCGCTCGCAAAACGCTGGGGTAATCTTTTTGGGCGCTGCTGCTGCTTTGATCAGCACCAGCCTAATTGGGGTGTGGGCAGGAGCTTGGGTGGCCCGCCTGATCCCACCTCGCTGGATCAAAACCCTGGCAGGCGTGGGGTTTGTTGTGATGGGCCTGGCCTTGTTATGGGGATCCCTGCCCATAGCCGGCTGAGCAGAGGGCTTCAGGATGGCTTCGGCAAAGCGTGATAGGATTAAGAGCGCCTCACTTTGACACTTCAAACTGAGGACCTTCACTTGAGTCCGGACAACCGGTCAGGAAAACCAGCATGGCCAAAAAACGCAATCTGAAGCGGGAAAAAGCCGAGCGCAACCGCGAATATGCCAAACAGTTCCAAAAAAGTCGTGCTCGCAATGGCCGCCGCTTCCGTTCTGCCCCCCGCGACAACGAGGCCAGCGCTGGCGAAGAACAGCAGTAAGGTTGTTTTTGTCGAGATGCTCTGTCGGTCAATCCTGTGAGCGGAGCTAGTTCAACAAACCTGCTATCGTATGCAGGGGTGGGCCGGAGCGGATAAGCATGAAATATCGACGGATTCTACTGAAGTTGAGTGGTGAAGCCCTGATGGGGGAGCGCCCCTACGGGATCGACCCCGAGGTCTTGAAGTCCATTGCCGGCGAAGTGGCCTCAGTGGTACGGGCCGGTGTGCAAGTGGCGATTGTGGTGGGAGGGGGTAACATCTGGCGCGGGCGCAAAGAGGCGGCTGCCCAAGGGATGGATCAGGCTTCTGCCGACTACGTAGGGATGCTGGCCACCGTCATCAACGCCTTAACCCTGCAGGATGCCATTGAGCGAGCCGGGATCCCCACCCGGGTGCAGACGGCCATCGCCATGCAAGAGGTGGCGGAGCCCTACATTCGTCGCCGCGCCATTCGTCACCTGGAAAAGGGGCGGGTGGTGATTTTTGGGGCAGGATCTGGCAACCCCTTCTTCACCACCGATACCACTGCGGCCTTGCGGGCGGCGGAGATCGATGCCGAGGTGATTTTCAAAGCCACCAAGGTGGACGGAGTTTACGATGCGGATCCCAAGACTCACCCTCAGGCCCGCCGCTACGATGTCCTCAGCTATCAGGATGTGCTGAACCGCGATCTGCGGGTTATGGACAGCACCGCCATCGCCCTCTGCAAGGAAAATCAATTGCCCATCGTGGTCTTTGACCTGACTACCCCTGGCAATATTTATCGAGTGGTGCAGGGAGAACCCATCGGCACTTGGATCGGACAGCGGACGGTCGAGAACAACGGGATCCCCAGCCCAGGAGAGTTGATCCCAAGTTAGGGGGGAAATCGGCCTTGAGAGTCCGGCGACGCCCTAGCCAGGATTGAGTCCGAAGGATAGCCTGGCTCAAGGGTGTGCTCAGGCCGTTTGGAGGGAAAGGCAATGACAGATCAGCTAGAAATTGCAGGAGCCCCGCACTGTACCCGTAGGGTCGGTGTCGGGAGGAATGCTATAACAATACTGCGGACACCAGAAACGGTTGTTTAAGGCACTGGTAACGGTCGATTGGGGGTGCTGTAAACCACCCCAGAGGCTCGTGGTTGGCTTGCTAACTGCAGGGCTACTAAAAGCCCGCTCCGTACCGCCTAGCGGTTGGTGTCGGGTAGTTTACGTTCAGCATTCGGCCCAAAAGGATCCCGTCTTGCCCAAATGCTCTGCTGCCCAAGGCGCTATACCCAGGTCACCCCATGTTGCTACGCAACGCTTACGCGAACGCTGGGGTCGGCGTCTTTTGCAGAGCTTGATTTTCCTGTTGGTTCTGGTCGGGGGATTGGGCTACTGGCAGTGGCAGACCTGGCTCCAGCCGGTGGGCGGCCCAGAACCGATCCAAGTAACAATCCAGCCGGGCAGCAGCAGCCGTCTGATCGGGCAAAAACTGCGCCAAGCAGGGGTGATTCGCTCAGCTCTGGCTTGGGAGCTGTGGAGCCGCACCTTCGGGCGCGACTGGGTGTTTCAGGCGGGCACCTACGCTTTGGATCCCAACCAGGACATGCTGGCCGTGGCCCAGCAACTGCGGCAGGGAAGGATCCTGCAAAGACGTCTGACCATCCCGGAGGGTTGGCGCATCGAGCAAATGGCAGAGGCTCTGGCCCAGCGCAACTGGCTGGCAGCCGATGCCTTCATTGCCGTGACCCGGGTGATTCCCCCCCTCGATTGGCTGCCCCCCCACTTGAGCTCTCTAGAAGGCTACCTGTTCCCAGACACCTATCTTTTCCCCATCGAACAGGTGGAGGGATCCCTGCCGGATCGGGAAAAGGCCCAGATGGTGGTCGACGCCATGCTGCAGCGATTTGTCGCAGTGGCCCTGCCCCTGTTCCGCCAGCACACCACTTCCCTGTCTCTGCACGAGTGGGTTACCCTGGCCAGCATTGTGGAGCGGGAGGCCGTGGTGCCGGAAGAACGCGCTTTGATTGCAGGTGTCTTTCTGAACCGGCTTAAGAAAGGGATCCCCCTGGGAGCCGATCCGACGGTGGAATATGCCTTGAATATCCGGCAAACCCCAGATCGCCGCCTCACCCTTGCGGAGGTGCGCACCCCCTCTCCCTACAACACCTACCTCAACCCGGGCTTGCCCCCTGGTCCCATCGCCAGCCCGGGCTTGGCCAGCTTAAAAGCCGTTTTGCAGCCTGAGCAGACCGACTATCTCTACTTCGTGGCCCGCTACGATGGCACTCACATTTTCAGCAAAACCCTAGCAGAGCACGAGGCAGCCCAATTGCAAATTATTCAAGAGCGTCGGCAAGCTGCCCAGGGATCCCACCATAGTCCTCAACCCAGTCCTTAGCCGAGGAGCGGATGGTACACAAACCTTGGTTCAAGCTCCTGCAACCGGATCTGGTGGTGGCCGGCACTGTCTTAAAGTTGCGGGCAGAAGACCTGTGGGCCTGGCAGGTAAAAGGCATCATCTTTGACGTAGACGGTACACTGGTGCCGAGCCGACAGGTTGAGGTAGATCCCGCTGTGGCTGCTTGGCTGGAGCAGTTGCGTCCGCACTTTCAAATTTGGCTGGTGAGCAACAACCTCAATCGCAGCCGCATCCAACAAATCGGAGAAAGCCTGAACCTGCCCTACATTCACCGCGCTGGGAAACCCTCACGGCGGGCCTTGCGGCGGGCCGTAGCCCAGATGGGCTTGCCGGTAGAAGCAGTGGCTATGGTGGGAGACCGCCTGTTGACGGATATTTTGGCGGGCAATCGACTGGGGTTGGTAACCGTGCTGGTCAACTCCCTCTTGTCCGAAGCAGTCGAAAAGAACCCTGCTACCCTCTAGGGGCTGCGCTTTTGAGAGATTTGAGAGTTGGACAACTGTAATTGTTTCAAACTGAATTGAAAAGGTTTCCAAGCACTCCCCCTTTCCTTCGCAAAGAGAGAAGACCAAAAGACAATCCTGCTGCTCGGAAGGACTTAGTCACTTCAGTTTAGGGTGAGACGCCTGGGCAGCTGAGAAAAGCCCTGTGGCCCCATGCATGTTTCATGCATGTTTTAGGTGTGGGTACAGTGTCCCAGTTTGAATCGAAATGACCAACCACAGGTTGTCAGCGCTGACAACTGCTGACCGGATGGGTAGCACATCTAAAAATCAAGACAAAAATCGAGAGAGATTTTCCAGACCTGACCCATCTGCCCCAATTTTTTGTAGAGTGACGGCAGGTGAGCCGGATCCCGCGTTGAAGCCCAGTAGGCGGCGGTGTGAGGGCGGTGTGAGATCCAAAGGTCAAGCATGCGAACCATCCCTATTGTCAAGTCCGCCATGCAACGGCTAAAGTCCATGCTGCAAAAATCCCTGCGTTCTGCTGCGACTTCCCCCCGCTCCAGATCCTCGCTTGTATCCAATGGACGGAGCCTGATCAAGCTGGGCAGCTTTCTGGCCTTGCCTTTGATATTCTCGACATTGCCCGGTTGGGCTTTAACATTGGTGGCGCGTCCAGATCTGCGCGACCTCAAACGTGCAGCCGTGGTTCGGGTGATCAACTACAACACCCTGGTTGTCCAGCTTGAAGGAGACTTGAATTTGCGGCTGGTGCAACTGATTGGGATCGATCCCTTGCCTGACCCGATCAACCCCAACTGGACGGAGTTGCGCGGACAAACCCCTCTGGCAGTTTACAATGCTGGCCAATATCTGCAGACTGCTCTGCTGGGACGTGAGGTGTTTTTGGAGTTGGATCCTGCCCTAGCCCCTGCTCCCACCTTGCCTGCCTACGTTTGGCAAGCCAACACCCTCATCAACCAGGAAATGCTGTTTTTGGGGCATGGCCTGTTGTCGCCACAAACCGATGGCTTGAAGTACGGCCCCATTCTTACTGAAGCTGCCGATGCAGCCAAAAGACAAGGACGCGGCTATTGGACAACCTACGGCCCTCGCTAGAGACCAAGCCAAACCCAGAGCTGGAATTGCCGGCCTGTTTGTTGAGAATAATCTCAACAGCCATCTTCCGCCGGTCGGTGAGAGCATGACTCTAGTCAATAATAAGCTCAACTATACTGAAAATAATGTATAATATGTTCAGTACGGATTACTACCAGTTGATCTTTCTGTTTACTTTCGAGTCTGCCAACATGGTAGCCAAAGCAAAGCAGAAAATTGGTAGTAAGACGACACGGAAACTGCGCTTTGGGTATTCTACTCAAAGCTTTGCGGGATACCGCCATTCTGGTTGGAAACAAACAGAATGCTATCGCTGCATAGTTGAACAGTGATGTTCAGCAGTGTTCAGCGTAAATGTATCAGGTAGGTATTGTGGGCATAGCTGCTCCGAATGGCAGAGAAACAGCCCGAAGATTCTGAGCTCTCCTCTCCACTCTTGGCTGGTCACCCCCCAGAGCCGAGCTGCCGGGAAAGGGTTGAGCTGCTCTCTTGGGATTTCTCGCTTGTTTATGATGATCTCGTGTGGGTTTCCAAACGCGGGCTGCCCAGCTTTTCAGGGAAACGTAAGGGATCCCACTGTGGGGTTTGGAGTTCCCTATGGCGGATGAGTTGCCGTTTACTCTAGATCAGCTCCTCATCGTGCGGGCAATTGCCCAGCAGGGTAGTTTTCGCCGTGCTGCCGATAGCCTGTTTGTCTCCCAGCCTGCCGTCAGCTTGCAAGTACAGAACCTGGAGCGACAGTTGGGGGTGGTGCTGTTCGACCGCAGTGGGCGCAAGGTGGAGCTGACGGATGCCGGGAAAGTGGTGCTGCAGTACAGCGAGCGCATCCTCAAGCTGTGCCGTGAGGCCGTCGAGGCCCTAGCGGATTTGCAGAAAATGGAGGGGGGGCATCTGGTTCTGGGGGCCAGCCAAACGGTGGGCACCTATGTCATGCCTTCTTTGATCGCCCAATATCACCGCCGCTATCCACAAATTTCCGTACAGCTCTTGGTGCAATCCACGCGGCGAATTGCCCAGAAATTAGTGGACGGCCAGTTGGACGTGGCCATTGTTGGCGGGGAGATCCCCTTTGAGCTGCAGCGGCACTTGAAGGTGATGGCTCTGGCGGAAGATGAATATGTGTTGGTCGGTGCTCCCGGGTGTGCCATCGACTCTCCGGCTCTTGTGGATCTGCTGGCTTTGCCCTTCATCACCTTGGATCCCCAGTCTTCCACTCGGCAAACCATCGATCGGGTGCTGAACCGCCACGGCATTAACCCGGCCCAATTGAACGTGCGGCTGGAACTCAGCTCGATTGAAGCGATCAAAAATGCCGTCCAGGCGGGGTTGGGGGTGGCCTTTCTGTCCATGGTGGCAGTGGGATCCGATGTGGAACAGGGACGGTTCCAAAAGCTGGCGGTGGAAGGGCTACAGATACGGCGTACCCTCTGGCTGGCTTTTAACCCGGAGCGCTATCAATCGCAGGCAGCCACCCGTTTTCTCCAGGGGCTGCTGACCCGCCAAGACTGGCTGAAAACTCCCCCGCCCCATTTGCAGTTGATCGGCTAAGTTGCGATGCGTTACGGCCTTTTCCGAGTTGATGGGATCTCCGGTAGATTCCGGTGGATTGAGCAGGATCCCTGTTCAAAGAGATACGAGAGATATTTCCGTATAGGTGCATTCGCTGTAGCCAATGCTGCTCCGGAAGAAACTGCATCTGCTGAATCTGTCTGTGTCTACTGACCCCAAGCCGATGACCAGGCAAACGCTGTTGGAACGACTCCCCCTGGCCCAGCGCTTGGCGGAGTTACAGGCCCGCGTTCAAGAGATCCCGCTGCACAGGGTGAAATTGGAAGGGTTGAACATCGCAGGGGCAGAGTCCTGCTGGGCTGCCTATCGAGACTGGGGAAAAGGGATCCCACTGCTGTTTCTGCATGGCTTTATGGCCACTCATGCCAACTGGTGGCCGCTGATGCAAGGGTTGGGAGACGAATATCGCTGCATTGCCTTGGATTTACTGGGGTTCGGGCAGTCCGGCCAACCGGCCTTGCACTACGACATCGCTGCAGAAGTAGAGTTTGTGCGCGGATTTGTCCAAAGGCTGGGCCTAGCTGCTCCGGTTTTGGTGGGCCATTCCTTTGGGGGATGGGTGGCGGCAGCTTACGCCGTGCGGTATCCGCTGCGGGGGTTGGTTTTGTTGGCTCCTGCCGGGATCCGCGACGACAGCTTTGTGAGACGCTACAACCATTTGCGGCCCTTGCTCTGGGAAAGCGCTTGGGTGGATTGGCTGTTGCGGGCGATCGCTCCGCTGGCCCGCTGGTGGCATTGGGAAGACAAGCTGGCCCAGCTCTTGTGGTTGCGGGGATCCCTGCGTCAGCAGCCGGTCGCTCGGCAATTTCTCCGACAACGTCTGCGCCCACAAGCTGCTGTCGATACGGTTGAACGTTATCTCAACTACATTCAGGCCCCCACCCTGGTGATCGCCGCCGAACAGGACGACACCATTCCCCTCTGGCACTGCCAAACCTATGCCGAAGGGATCCCTGGGGCTCAGCTCAAGATCCTGGCCGGGGCCGGCCACGCCATCCCTGCCTTGCATGGGGAACAGGTGCTGCCCCTGATCCGGGAATTTCTCGACACAGCCCTTTCCGCACAATGCGGGCTTTGAGCTGGGGCTGTAGCGTATGGCCGAGAGAGGAATGCCGCTTGCCAGATGGCGATGCCCGATAGGCGACGGAGCGCCGCCCAAGGGGAACGCGTAAACTACCCGGCCCTGACTGCTTCGCAGTACAGGGCGGGCTTTCGGTAGCCCTGCAGTTGGCAAGCCAACCACGGACCTCTAGGCTGGTTTACGACAGCCCCAAGTTTGGCAATCATGTTGGCCCCATTCCAGTCCGC
>NZ_JBSRZW010000032.1:0-39025 GCF_054058015.1 Thermostichus sp. MS-CIW-30 | reverse complement strand
AGAGCGTTGTCTACCCAGGCTCTCATCCGCGATGATGGGCTGTGGCCGCCACCTTCTCCAAAGGCAGCACCATGACGGAGGAGCCGATTCCGCTGCTGGATTTGACGGGGCAGTACCGCGCTTTGGCCGGGCTGTTGCAGCCGCAGCTGGAAGCGCTGCTGGCCTCTGGCCAGTACATCGGCGGGGCGGCGGTGCAGCGCTTTGAGGAGCAGTTTGCCCAGTTTTTGGGGGGTGGCTCTTTGGAGGCCGTCGGCTGCAATTCCGGCACCGATGCCTTGGTGTTGGCTTTGCAGGCTTTGGGCATCCAGGCGGGGGATGAGGTGCTCACCAGTGCCTTTAGTTTTTTTGCCTCGGCTGCCGCCATCAGCCGGGTGGGGGCGCGTCCGGTGTTTGTGGATGTGGATCCGTGCACCTTTAACCTGGATCCGCAGCTGCTGGAAAGGAGCATCTCCCCCCGCACCAAGGCGGTGGTGGTGGTGCATTTGTTTGGGCAGGCGGCCAACATGACCCAGATTCTGGCTATTGCCCGGCGGCACGGCTTGGCGGTGGTGGAAGATTGTGCCCAGGCGGTGGGGGCCTGTTGGGGGGGCAGGCCGGTGGGCACTTGGGGGGAGGTGGGCTGCTTCAGCTTTTTTCCCAGCAAGAATCTGGGTGCGGCTGGGGATGGGGGGGCGGTGGTGACGCGGGATCCCCAACTGGCCAGGCGGGTGCGGGCTCTCAGGGAGCATGGGCAGACCCGTCCGTACCACCACGAGTATCTGGGTCTCAACAGTCGTTTGGATGCGCTGCAGGCGGTGATTCTCTCGGTGAAGTTGCCTTATCTGCGGGAGTGGAACTGGCGGCGGCAGGGGATTGCGGAGTGTTACCACCGCTTGCTGCAAGGGATCCCGGGCTTGATGTTGCCCCAGGTGGGGGTGGGGGGGAACTCGGTGTGGCACCAGTACACGGTGCGGGTGGTGGGTTCTGAGGCGACGGATGGGCGGCGGCGGGACTATTTGCAGCAGGGTCTGAAGGAGCGGGGCATTGGCAGTCGGGTTTACTATCCTCTGCCGTTGCCGCTGCAGCCGGTGTACCGAGGGCTGGGCTACAGGCGGGGGGATCTGCCCAATGCCGAGCTATGTGCGGCTCAGGTGTTGTCTTTGCCGTGTTTTCCTGAGTTGACCACCTGTCAACAAGAGCGGGTGGCTGCGGCCATTGCTGAAATCCTCTCAGAAAAAACCTGCCCGTAGCACTGGTTATGGTGATTTCAAATTACACTGAAGCAGCTTGTAGATTCCAGACCTCTTTCTCCTTTGGAGAGGGGCCGGGGATGAAGGAGTGATGAGGGGACTGCGGTGTTGTGGAAACGAAGCCGAAAACTAGTTCTTCCACTACTTCAACAGACGGGAAACCTGGGGATCTTCTCCTCAGAGCAGGAATCAAGGCGCCAGGTTCGTTTTCTGCGCCGCTTCCGCTTCACCCGTATTGGGGGGCGGTTTGTCGGGATCGCCCTGTTGGTAAGTATTGCTGCTTTCAACACCGGCAACAATCCCCTGTACTTGTTGCTGGGGATGCTGCTCAGCCTTATTCTCATCAGTGGCACCCTCTCTGATCTCACCCTCAAAGATCTGGAGGTCAGCCGGCAGTTGCCTAGCCGCATTTTCGCCGGCCAGCCTGTCTTGGTGGGTCTCACGCTGGTCAATCGCAAACGGCGCCTGCCCAGCTTCTCGTTGCAGGTGAGCGAACGCATTGAGGGGCTGAGGCGGGAAGATTGGCCTTCCAGCTATGTTTTGCGGGTGGATCCCGGTGCCAAGGTGGACACTTTTTATCAGCATACTTTTTCAAAGCGGGGAGTCTGGCAGTTGCAGGGTTTTGAAGTTGCCACCAGTTTTCCATTTGAACTCTTCCGCAAGGCGGTAGAGATTAGGGATCCCCAAACGGTGATCGTGTTTCCGCGGCTCGCCCCGGTTCAAGGATTGGCGCTGTGGGATCAGCTCAGCAGCGGCAACCAATTGCGCCCCCAGCCCGGTCGAGAGGGAGACTACCTGAGCTTACGGCCCTACCGACCCCACGACGATGTGCGTTCTGTCCACTGGAAGATCTCGGCCAAACGGGATCAACTGATCGTGCGGGAGTTGGAGCGTCCACGAGCCCAGGCCATCACCCTCTGTTTTGAAAACCGCTGGCAGCCCCAGAAAGAGAGGCCCGAGATCCATCGAGACAAGTTGGAGCGAGCTGTAGAGCGCTGTGCCGGGATCCTCTTCTACTTGATGCGAGAAGGTTACCCGGTAGCACTTGTTACGTTACAAGAGCGGACTCCTTTTGGGTCAGACCTGGCCCATCAAGATCACCTGCTGACCGTGTTGGCACGACTTACTTTTGTCGGGGATCCCCAGCTCAGCCCTCCACTGGAAAGAGAACCTGATCCCTCTGTCAAGTTTGACCTCACCCCTCAAGATCGCTGTGTGCTGCTGGCCCATCCCGACCAGGATGGAAAATCTGCCCCGGCCCATCTCATCCACACGGGATCGCTGTTGCAATTTATCCCAATTGAGTGAGCTTCAGGCCCATTTTGATAGCAGGATCCATCTGAGATTGTTTGGAAAGCTTGGGCGCAGATCCTTGCAAAGCTTTAGGTTAAACTGCTGAAGAAGTGGTGGTTCACTGCTCCAACTTTTGTCGCAATTCTGGAATGGCCCGCCGCATTTGTCGATAGCCCTCCTGAATAATCGGATCTGCTTGATGAAAATCGAAGATCCCATACTGGCTCAGCTTGGGTTGCAAGAGCAAATCCGGCGGATGTTCGGCTAAAACACTGCGGGTAACGATTTGCTCCATCACGTTCAACGTCTTGCCAATAACGTCGAAAATATTGGGACCAGAGGGCTCATCTGGAAACCATTGGCTAATTTTTTCTTGGATCCCTTGTTGTAGGGATTGATAGCGTTTGCGAATGCGGGTGATGAAGTTGGTTTCTTCTTCGATCACTTCTCCTTCAGCATTCAAGCGCTGTCGCCGTTGAAGGGTTTCTTCCACCTCTGTTTCTTCCAGTTGCGACTCCACATCCGCGGGATCCACATGGTTGAGATTGACCGCAACAACAACATCGGCCCCCATCTCTCGCACCACCCGCACTGGCACCGGGTTGACAATGCCCCCATCTCCGAGATAGCGCCCTTCGTAGTAAAAGGGTGTAAAGATCCCTGGGATAGAGATGCTGGCCCGCACGGCATCTGCCATTTTGCCCGAACGCAACAGCACCTCCTGGCCTGTGATCAAGTCGGTAGCCACACAGCAAAAGGGGATCCCGGCCTCTTCAATACACAGCTCTTGCAAATGTTCTGTCAGCAGCTCATAAATTTTGTTGCCATCCAGCAGGCCACAGGTGGGAAAGACCACATCAAACAAAGACAGGATCATCTTCCAGTTGAGATCTCGCACAAAGTCTTCCAGCTCATCCAGTTCTCCCGCTGCATAAATGGCTCCCACAAAAGCGCCAATGCTCGTCCCAGCAATGTAGTCAACGGAGATCCCAGCCCGCTCTAGAGCTCGAATCACACCAATATGAGCCCATCCCCTCGCTCCGCCGCTGCCCAGTGCTAATCCCAGTTTTTTGCCCATGATTGCTCCCTCAAAAAGAGACCCAAAAGACCTCAAGAATCCTAAACCTTGCTCCCTCTAACAATTAGGTACCTGCCCTTTCCCGCAGATCGGAAGGCAGATAACTGCGTTCCCCTAAGATTTCCAGAAGGGGGCCATAGCGGTCGAACTTGACCACGCTGACCGAGGCGGCCAAAACCTCAATGCGATCCCGGTAGCGACCCAGGTCGATGCCCAGCAGGCTGCAGAGAATAACCCGAATGGTGGCCTTGTGGGAGACGATCAAGACGTGGCCGCCTGTCCATTTTTCCTGGATCTCGGCCACAACCGGCATGGCCCGATTGGCAATTTGCACGGCGGTTTCGCCCCCCGGAGGGGCGTTCCAGGCCGGCTCGGTCATCCAGCGCCAATAGGCTTCTGGGTAGGCTTCTTGCGCCTCAGCGTGGGTTTTGCCCTCCCACTCGCCGTAGTGAATTTCTCTTAGGCCCTCTCGAATCTGCATCTGCAAGCCAACTTTCTCGGCCAGGGGGCTTAGGGTAGCCAAGGCGCGCCGCATTGGGCTGACGTAGAGAGCTTGCCAAGGGATCCCAGCATAGGCTGCGGCAAAGGCTTCTGCCATTTGTTTGCCTTCGGGGGTGAGGTCGGGATCGAGAGCGCCGCAAAAGCTGCCGGAACGGCTGTAGGGAGTTTCGCCGTGTCTGAGGAGGTAAAGTCTCAGGCTCATGGGAGATGTGCGGATGGGTGGTGAACTTCGCCACTCTAGCTCTCCTTATCCCCCCTCGGGGCGGTGGTTGGTGGTGGGGATGTAGATGCGGCTGCCCGCCCACTGCAATTTTTCCCGCAGAGTGCGAAAGTAGGAGAGCTCTTTTTCCAGGATCATCAGCTTGGCCGGTGTAGGCGCTTGCTGAATGTGAACCCACTGGCCGGGATTCACCGACTGAGCCAACACGCCATCTGTCCACAGGCGGGTCAACCCTTCGGGATCGGCAAGAGGCCAAATGTCCACCCTGGCTGTGCCGCTGATGACAATAGGACGGCTAGACAAACTCAGGGGACAAATAGGGGTGATGATGATGGCGTCGAGGGTGGGCTCGAGGATGGGGCCATTGGCTGCCAGAGTGTAAGAGGTGGATCCCGTCGGTGTGGCCACCAGCACGCCATCCCCGTGGTACTGATCCAAAATCTCTCCGTTGACCTCGATCTCCATGATCGCGGCAGGCAGCCGTTCTCGGTTGATTGGCTTCAGGCAGATCTCATTGAGGGCATAGTAGACTTCGCTGGCCGGGCGGCCCTGGGGTTTTCCCTCTCCACGGGCGGCCAAGGGATCCCCTTGCCCCAACTGCGGCTGTTCCCAAATCTGGGCTTGCAACATCGTGCGGGCTTGCAAGAAAAAATCCCCTGCCTGAATGCGATCCCAGGGATCCTGTTGCAGCACCCGCTCTGACTGGGCCAAAAACCCCAGCCTACCCCCCGCTTTGATCGGCAAAATCGGGATCCCATGGGGAGCCAGGTATCGTGCCGCCGCCAACACCGAGCCATCTCCCCCCAGCACCACCGCCAGATCGATGGGATCCGAGGTGGCCTCCAAAAAGACTGGGTAGGGGTTGTGGTGCAAGCCGGTGGGAGCTGTCAACACCGTAACACCGCGCCGGCGCAACTGCTCCGCACACCTCTGGCAGGCGGCTTTGCTCTCCCGATCCCCCTCTTTGTAGGCAATCACCACCAAGCCCAAGTCCATGGTCAACCTCATCAAGGGATCCCTGTCGATTGTCCCCTTCTTCAGACTGGGGATTGCTCAGGATAATCCAGACTATCCCCCCCAAAGTTAACCAGAAAATGTTCTCTTGGACGGTGAAACCGATCACCGCAGCTCTCCCTTGAGCGTCACTGCCCCCGCCAGAGCTTTCTTCTACAACTTTTAAGTAACAGTTAAGTAAATCTGAGAAGTCACCTTGAAGAATCAACTGAAAACCCCGCCATTTCCAACAGATGGCCCCAATCCGGATCCCTGAGTTCAGCCACCGGCGTAGGCTGGTGCAGACCTCAGCAATTCGGTTTATGGTATGGACATTTCCCCTGTAATTCCTCTTCTCCAAGCTGCAAACCCATGACCGCAGATCTCACCAACCGCATTTTGGGCAACCGCTACCAGCTGATTCAAGAAATTGGTAGCGGTGGTATGGGATCCGTCTTCCGCGCCTTAGACTTACACAACAACGGCCAAGAGGTAGCTGTCAAGATCTTATATGCCCCCATGCTGCTGAGCCGGGGCGACTTCCAGACAGACTTGCGCCGTCGCTTTGCCGAAGAGATCCGCGTCAGCACCCTCTTGGGCCAGCATCCTCGCATCGTCAAGGTTTTGGATCACGGCCAAGAGGGGGAGCAGGCCTACTTGGTGATGGAGTACCTCAAGGGGCAGGATCTGGGCAAGCTGATCCGAGAAAAAGGGGCTTTGCCGGTTCGACAAGCCGTTCGACTAGCCTTGCAGGCCTGTGAGGGGCTGCACTTTGCCCACACGTTTCAGGCCAAGGTAGAGGGTCGCGAGATTCGAGGCGTTATCCATCGCGACATCAAACCCAGCAACCTCTTCATCGAGCAAGTTTTTCAAAATGGCAAGCTTATCCCCCAACTGAAAATCCTCGACTTTGGCGTGGCCAAAACCCTGGCGGATCACACCCTCAGCCTGGGCACCCAAAAAGGGGGAGGATTTATCGGCACAGCTCGCTACGCCTCTCCCGAACAGATACGGGGCAAAGCCTTGGATGCCCGCTCGGATATCTACTCCTTTGGGGTAGTGCTCTACGAGATGCTGACGGGATCCATGCCCTTTCAGCTGGAAACCGACTCCCTGCACAGCTGGATCCACGCCCATTGCTACGAAAGCCCAATCGAGATCAACCCGAAGGCAGCCCCCCAGCCGATCCCACCCCCTTTAGCAGCCGTGGTGATGGATTGCCTGAAAAAAAACCCAGACGAACGACCGCAAACGATGCGGGAGCTGGGGGAACGACTGCTGCAAGCCTATGACCTGACGGCAACCACCCAACTCTCTAGTGGCCAAGCCAGCACTGTGATCCTGCCCACCGGCAGCGCTAAGGCTCAACGGGATGCTCCACCCTCTTCTGACCCCAAGCCACCAATCCAAACCACCCGCAATACAGGATCGGCTTCTGGAGCCTTTGAAGATATCCGCGATGAGGATCTGGATCTCATCGAAGATGAGCCGGTCTCTCCCCCCTCCCCAGGTGCAGGGATCCCCTATTACATCACCGAGCGGGAACCCTCCTCAGCAGAAGCTCCGCCGGAAACACCGGATCCCTCCCCCCAAAGTGAGGATGAAACTCCCAAAACGCCCTCCACAGTGATCCCAGCCAGCAACGCTCTCCCGACCGTTCAGGATCCCCCTGTCGCTCGCCCTGCCACGCCGGCACGAACCGATACTCCCCGCACTCGCCCTCTGCGGCAAGCTGCCCCCCAAACGGTTCTGCAACCTTCCGACAGCAACCTGAAGTGGGTTTTGGCCGGGGGATCCCTGGGCGTTATGGCTTTGCTGGCCGCCTTTTTGCTGTGGCCACGCCCAACGATCCGCGATAGCCGGGAAGAACCGGATCCGATCCCTACCGCTGAAGTAACCCCAACACCTACACTCGAACCTGCTCCCACTCCAACGCCGACACCCACCCCGACTCCAGCACCAACACCCACTCCGGTGCCAACGCCCACCCCGACGCCGACGCCGACGCCCACCCCGACTCCAGCGCCAACACCCACTCCGAGACCGACACCCACCCCGACTCCAGCACCAACACCCACTCCGACACCGACGCTTACCCCTATCCCTCGATTCACCCCACTTGTCCCCCGCACTCCTACCCCCACCCCGCCTCCACCTCCTACTCCCACTGCCACACCTGCCCCGGCAACGCCAACACCTGCGGCAGAGCTGGCCCTCAGCGGCGAGTGGCTTTACGAGGGAGGATCTTTTATCTGGCAGGGATCCCTGTGCAAGGTCAATGTTGCGGCTGGCGTCCAGGAAACCGTCTCCATTCGTCAGGAGGGCAACCAGATCAGCGTTTCCTCCCCCAGCTTTTCTGAGCGCAGTGGCCAGCTCATCGGCAGCCAACTTTCTGTTAGCGGCAGGATAGGGGGTAGCGGTACCCCAACCGTTGCTTGGAGTGGCACGGTCAGCCCTGACGGGCGCGTGATTCGCGGCAGAGCCACCTGTGGCAGCGCTGACTTTGCCATCAAGCTCACCCGCCAGAGCTAGAGGCCGACACCCCCCCCTCGGTCTCCGCCGCCGCCGTCTTCCCTATCGTCCGGTTTCTGTTGCCGTTGAGGCGGTGGAGGAGGAGCAGCAAAGCTTTCGCTCACAACTTCGATGGTGTAAGGGCCTCGCCCAGGGCTGCCCGGCCCAGCGGCTGGAGAGGCATTTTGCGCCCAGTAGCTTTCCACCCGGAGCAAGTAGCAGCGGTTTTGCCGCACGGGGATGGTTAGCTGAGAGGTGGTAAAGTTGCCAGGGGCAGCATCATCATTTACAAAAACGTCAGGATCCAATCTCCGGTTGCTGTCATAGCTGCCGATGACCAATAGCGGGTCGAAAACCGGGCTGGTCAGCCGGATTGTAACCCCGGTAACGTTGGCTGCAGAGGGAAAGTAAAGAAACGCATCTGAATAGAAGGTAAACGTGCCGGGAGGGGGTGGGAATTCCCGGGCATTTTGAATATTGCCCCTCTCATCAAAATAATACTCCAAAAGGCTATTCGGCCCCAAGGTTCCACTGCGCCTATCCCCCTGTCGGCGCAGACCAATCGATGCAAAAAGGCCTGGACTGAAGGCTTGTTCGCAGACGTTCACCAGAGGCGGTATTGTACTCCCTCCACTTCCTCCACAGCCTGCCAAAACCGCAGCTGAGGCCAAAAGGCCCAAGAAAACCCTCTGCAGGGATCCCTGCGGAGCTCTAGAAGCATTCGATGCTGGCCCTGGCATAAGCACTCCTCCGGACACCGGATGTCAATGTTCCTCTAGATTACGATGCTCTGAGCAATTCTCAGCAAAATGCAGATCACTGACAGGATTTTCCCACGTTTAGGCTTGCACCGGCCTGGGGGGGCTGTTCCGCTGTTGACCTCGAGAAGGGAGCTTCAAGGGCGTAGTGGGGCCGTTGAGCCAATTTTGTCCTCAGGAAGGGATCCAGAGCAAAACCCTTTTTCGCAGTGGGCTAACCACTACTGGCGTCGGGCTTCCTGGTGAGGAAGAAATGGGCCAGGGCTGCCACACATTCTCGATCTTCGAAGAGTAGGTGGCATCGCTGCCGAACCTCCTCAGCCATGTGGTAGCGAAACTCAGAATCGGATCCCAGTTTTACGGCCAAATCCTCGTAGCTTTTCAGATCCGAGGCAATTAAACTGTCCAGCCCCATTCTTTTGAGAATGGCATAGGTATGCCGGCCCCGCATCAGCTTTCCAGGGCAAGTGATTACAGGTAACCCAATCGCAACGGCTTCTAGGGTGGTGATCCCACCTGACCAGCCGTAGGAATCCAACATGAGATCCGCACAGCGGTTGAGATCCAAGTAGTCTTGATGGTCTAATCCAGGCAGAACCAGACAGTGGTCTTCTGCATTGAGACCGTACAGGGAAAAAGCCCGGGTGAGCCGTTGCTGAAATTGTCGAGCAATGGCAGCATTGGGCAGAGCCAAGAAGACAAACTGAGCGTTGGGCACTCGCTGAGCAATAGCGGCAAAAAGATAGTCATATTGGGGCAGATATTTACCCAAGTATTGACAAGCTAGGTAAACCACTGCGTTTCTGCGCAGGCCGAAATCCTCACGATAGCGCTTTTGCTGCGGCAAAACCGGCTTTTCAAAGCAAGTGCCCAAATGAGGTAAACGAATCAGGGTTTCACTATAATGTTCTTGAGCATCCTCTGGCTCCATTAAATCGCTGGAGAGGAAATAGTCAATCGTAGAAAGCCCAGAAGTTACAGGATGAGCCCAAGTGGAGCACTGTATCGGTGCCAGTCGCAGGGAAGCCAGTTGCAGAATGAGAGGCGAAAGGCCGATCTCCAAATACACCAAAATATCCAACTGATCCTGCAGGATTTGTCGGGCTGCATCCTCAAGTCCGGTGGGAATGTGTCGAAACACATCGGCATATTGACGATACCGGTCTGTCATGAAGTCGGTTCTGGGATCCAAGTGATAGGCGAAAACTTGAAACTTCCGCTGGGCAGTTAACTAAATCCTGTGGAGCAGGGGAGAATCCCACACGCCTTCCGAGCTTTCCTTTCGGACATAAAGTCACCTGCCGACGAGAGAAAACAGGAGGTGGAACATAGTCGGGGGCAATTGGTCAGCTGAGAAGGACTCGAGGCTGTGGAGCTTCGCTTTCAGCTAGAAATCGCAGGAGCCCCGCGCTGTACTCATAAAGTCAGTGTTGGGAGAATGTACAACTTTATTTGCTTTGTGTTATACTAATATTGCGGACACCAGAAACAGCTGTTTAGGGCACTGGTAACAGTCGATTGGGGGTGCAGTAAACCACCCCAGAGGTCCGTGGTTGGCTTGCCAACTGCAGGGCTACTAAAAGCCTGTCCCGTACTGTGAAGCAGTCAGGGTCGGGTAGTTTACATCCAAATCATCTGTAGCTTTTATCATCCAAGTCTGTAGCTTTTATCATCCAAGGATGAATTCTTTCAAGGATGAATTCTTTGGCTATCTTACTCCAACAGACGCAGCAGATGCACAAGACAGAACATTTCGCTCCCTGTTTTCAAACCCTCCGGACTGTTAAGCCAACCGTCTTACTTCTAGCTCACCCTGTCTCATTCTAGAGCCGAGCAAACTAGAGAGACAATGACTTTAGAAACAGAAAAGGGCCCCTTTCTGGAGCCCTAGGAATTGGAGATAGACCACTAATTAAAATGATGTTGTAGCGGTCTTCTCAGTCAGGGCATACTTGATAATGCCTGTACCATAGGGATCCATCTGCAAGCCCTCGGGGAGTATATTTACACCTGAATTGTTATCAGCGAAGACATTACAAGACTTTCCAACGTAGTAGGCGCTGGTAATGGCTACAACCTTCTCCCCCTTCCCAAGGCCAAGCTCGCAGAGAATGGGTTTCCCACCCGCGTTTACATAAGCAGGGTTCACGGCTGTATTACCCAGAACCGCAATGATCAGGCCGCGCTGGGCAGGAGTATCGGCAAACATAGCAGGAGCGCCGTAGTTGGGGGCAGACCAGGGATCATTCTGGTACTTGTCTTTCATTGGGCCGCACCAATTGCTATTACAACCCCGAGCAATCACTGAATACGCTGTAGGGTAGCTGGTCCAGTCCAGGCGATAGGCCTCTGAGCCGCGAGAGACATCAGTCAGGGCAGCCTGCGCCTCTGCCACACGAGAGCGACGAATCTGGTTGAGAAACTGTGGAATTGCGACTGCAGTCAAGACACCCACAATCACAATGACGACTAATAGCTCGATCAGGGTAAAGCCCTTAGCCCTAGAGAGCAGAAACTGCGAGATTTTCGCACGGAGCAGAGATTGACGAAGCTTTGCACTCATGATCCAGTACCTCTCCTTGCTAGATTTATGCTGGCCTTCACTTGCCAGTACTAGCCTACCCACTTTCAGCCAAGCTCATAACATCCTAAAGACAAGTCTCTGCGAGCACTTCCAGAGGAGGACTGATACATTTACGCCGAACACCGCTGAGCATTACTGCTCAGCGGTGAAGCGATAGCATTCTGTCCATTTCCGTTCGCGTTAGCGGGACGGAGTCCGAACAGAAAGGCGGTATCCCGCAAAGCCCTGAGGAATACCCCAGAGCACTTCCTCTTCACTTCCCGGCAACCGTTGCGGTTGACTCAAGGATCGTGAGCCTTGTCTAGTATATCCCTCTCAGTGACTTTTGTCAAACCGCCTAAAGCTCAGTAAATTCAGCAAAGTTCAGGATTTTGAAGGTTAGAAACATGCTCGCCCTACCGGATGGTGTACGTATTGCATTGATCCAGCCTTTCTGTTCCCATCGCCTCAAAGTGTGGAGACACACCCCAAAATAATCCGCCGCTTCTCTCGGTTTTACATACCTAGCCATACCAAGCAGCCATACTGAACATACTGTACATTATTTTCAGTATAGTCAAGCGTATCATTGACTAGAGTCATGCTCGCCTGGTGGGGTTGTGCCCTAGGCAACTGCCTGCCAAGTGCGTCTCCTGCAGCGTTTGATCTCCAGGGCAGCCCAGGGCAGCATGGGGGTCAGGTTAGCCACAGAGCTGGCCTGAAAGCCAGGGAAGGCCATAACCAGCCTAGCTAAACCCGCTTAGCCCAACTCCTACAGTCGTCGTATAATCAGGCCAGCCAGTCCTACTGCCTGCCTATGTCAATGTCACCCTCTAACTCCGCTGTTATAGATGAGATTGCTGCTCAGGGACGAGCTGCCCTTGCTTGCTCTGAAATAGACTTCCGAGATTGGGTTAGGGTCTATGTCGGCACTCTCTCTCCTTCAGAATGGGGGCAAGCCCTAACAAAAGTTATCTACCCCGAATCCAACATTGTCTGGGAAGAGACTTTAGAAACGCACCAAGAAGCCACACAAATGGCAATTCGTAGACTTTTATACGTGGAGCCTAGAAAAGCCTACTCCCTCTACATGGCTTTATTGAATGTTTCTTTAATCAGCCGAGAGGAGCTGATCTCACTAATGCTCGAGGCAGCGCAGGAAATTGCCTCCTTATCTGGCAAGCAGCCTGTTTACCAATCAAAGATCACTTATGACCAGTCGCTAAAAATAAGAGAACTTATTTTTGAGCTAGATCCCCTGCAAAAATCCAATAACCTACTTTTGCTCTATGACGCAATTAAACGAGAAGACGAACTAGCAATTCTTGCTTACTCCTCCGCAGTAGCTGAAAGCATAAGCTCTGGTTTAGAAATTACTGACTTATCGCAAGAAATTCTCTTTCTAGATGTTGTTCGCAACCTACTAGATGAGGGATATCTTGAGATCTTTTTTGATCTCTTAGAAGCCTTTGCTCAAAAGACTCCGCAGCCACAGCACCGCTCGATCATGGCAGCATTGTCTCTGCTATCAGAAATTTACCTTCCTGAAAGATCCGAATCTTACAAGAAGTTCTCTACACCAAAGGATTGGCTAACTGGCTATGGGATCCAGTTAATTTCCATGCTAATGGAAGAATCGACAAGCCTAGGCTACTCAGTTGTAGCTGAAAAGCTGCTTTCGCTTGCCTCCGAAGAAGATGAAAGATCTGCCAGCTTTATCTACTTACTAGAAAATGCTATGGCGCTGTTTGCTAAAGCCGCTCTCACAGACAAAGTAAGGCTTGTGATTGACAAGTTTCTAAACCTATGGCCATTGGAAAGTCTGCAATCTATAAGGGACAAGCTTCTCAACCAAGAACCGGTGGATGATAACATTCAGAATCTTGCCCGAGCTTTCATGTTTTCTGTATGCTTTTTTATCAACTACATCAGTGATGACAGGAAAGCTATACGAAAGCTAACCAACCTCTCTGCAGATATACTTCAACTTATTCTTTTATCGTATCGAAAAGATTTATGCTTGGATAACTTAGACAGCGAACTCAACAGCGAACTCAGAAGTCTGGCCACTGAGCACAGAGGATCGTCTTTCCGAAAGCTAAGGATAGGCTATCTGGGCATATGTTTCATGAGCCACTCAGTGGGCGTTATGTCTCATCAGGTGCTAGCTTCTCATGATCCTGAGAGAGTAGAAGTCTACTATTACTACTTGATGGGCCTGGCAACAGAAGAACTTCTCTCTATTGACCCTATTTACCAAAGCTTTATATCTCACAAAGCTCACTTCCGTCATCTTTCTAAAAACCTGAGCATAAAAGAAATTCTGGAAATAATAAGGGGTGATAATCTCGATATTCTTGTTCACCTTGACTCGTTGACAGATCGAGTTAGTAACTACGTTATGGCATACCGTTGTGCGCCTATCCAGTGCAGTTGGCTAGGGGGAGATTCTTCTGGCCTGCAATCCCTAGACTATTTCTTTGTTGATCCATACCTGCTTCCCGATGAAGCTCAAGATGATTATCGCGAGGAATTAGTTCGATTGCCTGCTTATGCAGCTGTCAATCACTTTGCTGTAGATCCTCAAGATCATCAGATATTTTCTAGAGCCCTGAGTGTTACCTCTGAAAATGTTCTTCTCTTTACGGCTGCTCATGCATACAAGCGCAATGATCAATGTGTGGAAGCTCACCTACAAGTCTTGCTAAACTCCCCTAACTCGATACTGGTTGTGAAAGGCAAGGGAGAAGCTCCATCAATGATTGAAATGTACCGGAAAAGAGCTAGAGCGCTAGGAGTGGAGGATCGAGTTCGCTTTCTAGCTAGAACGGAGTATACGGGTCTACACCGCGGTCAGCTGGGGCTGTTTGATCTAATGCTAGATACATTTCCATACACAGGCGCCACTCACACGATGGAGGCCTTGTATATGGGTTTGCCGGTGTTGACCTTGGTTGGCAGACATTATTTTGGTCGAATGAGCTATAGCTTACTTAGGAATATAGGTCTTGATGACTGTATTACCTGGTCAGTTGAAGAATTTATTGAGCGAGGAATCCAGCTGGCTAACAATCCAGAGCGACTGGCCAAGGCCAAACAGACTATTCGAGAGTCCTACAGTAAGTCGATCATCTGGGATCCAAAACGTTTGGCTATGGCTATTGAAAAGACCTATTTTGATCTGGCTCATAAACATCAGATTATCGACCAGGTTCCTCCTCTAGACGGGGGTGAACCTAGACTCCAGGTCAGTCAGCGTATCCGCCTTCATATCGGGGGAAAAGATCCCCATCCAGACTGGAAGATCCTAGACATCCAACCAAGAGAGTACGTGGATTACGTTGGCAACGCTATGGATCTCAGTCAATTTGAAGACAACTCCGTAGAAGCCATCTACGCCTCCCACGTTCTGGAGCACTTCGACTATGTGCGAGAATTGCCTGTTGTTCTCAAAGAGTGGCATCGAGTTTTACATTTCGGTGGCCAGTTAATGATTAGTGTTCCTGACTTACCTACTCTTTGTCACCTTTATATGGAGGAAGGAGCTTCCGCCGAGCAGCGATTTAGTATTATGCGCATGATGTTTGGTGAACAGACAGATGAGCATGACTATCACAAAGTTGGTCTCTCGTGGGAATATCTGTTCATGTTGCTGACTCAGGCAGGCTTTCGGATTATCCGCAAGGTAGATCGGTTCGGCTTATTTAATGACTGTAGTGAAATGGTTGTTTTCGGTAAACCTGTTAGTCTAAACATAATTGCGACCAAGTAAATTAAATTAAAATAAAAAAAGTTGTCTGGTTCTAGGCAATTCCTATCTCCCTAACTATCTTTTGGTATGAAATCAGTAGTTATTATCACCGCAGCCGACTCCAAGTTCTTCGATCTAGTGCAGGGAACTGTTCTTTCCATCCGAGGTAAGGAGCAGGGTAAATCTGTTGAGATAGGCTTCTTCGATTTGGGCTGTACCCCTGAGCAAGTAGACTGGCTTTCAAAACACGTCAATTACATTGTTGAGCCGGATTGGAACTATAACTTTGCTGGAGTTGAGAGTGTGCCTTCTTATCTGCGGGGATTACTAGCTCGGCCCCGGCTACGTAGGTACTTTCCAGACTATGAAGTTTATATTTGGATTGACGCAGATGCTTGGGTTCAGGATTGGTTCGGGATTGACTTGCTCATCCAGCGAAGCAAAAAGCGAGGGCTAGCTATTGTTCCGGAGATTGACCGAGGGAATAGATTACTCTATGGCCCAAAAGATTACCTAATTGATCTTAGTGAAGCTTACAGATACCACTTTCCCAGTCTGAGTGTCGAGGACTTACATACGTACCCCCTCCTTAATGCTGGTGTTTTTGCAATGTCCTATACTGCCAAGCACTGGGATCTTTGGGACTTTCGGCTTTCTCAAGCTTTAGCTAGAAGACCTTCTATCATAACCGATCAACTCGCTCTAAATGTAGCGGTCTATCTAGATGGGCTACTTAAGGAAACAGAACTTCTACCTGCCTATTGCAATTGGACTTGTCACTACGGACTGCCAAAATGGGATCCAAGGCAAAACCTACTTGTTGAGCCTTACCTACCTCACACTCCTATTTCTATCATACACCTAACCAGCCATAGTAAAAGAGAGGGAAGGCATGTACTATTGACCACTGAAGATGAGAAAATTGAAATGAGCTTAAAGTTTAGCGATGCCTCGCTGGAACACCAGAAGCAAAGCTTGACGCCTGCTTCCGCAGAGCAACTGAGTTTTACTACTTTAGGGATTTATCTAAGCCAGATTAATCTAGCTCTTTTTCCCGATTGGGATCCAAATCTTCGGGAATCAGTTACTGCAAGCTTGGAGCCTTTACTAAAGTCTATTCTGCTTAGTTCCAATCCTCAGCATTACGCTTTGATCGTGTCTGCAGAGCCAGACTACGGGATGGCGGAGTCAGTTCTGGAAGCCGCAGCAGCTAACGTTACTATCGAGCTTATGGATTTGGGACACGAGTTAAGTGTTGAGCCGTCTATTTCTTTGGTTAAAACTCTTAACTCTGAGCAGTGGAAGCGACTACTGGCTCGGGTTGATTACTACTACCCCCTTACTCACGGGCGAATCCCCGCAGGGATCCAGCCTGCCCTGGATAAGCTGCCCCGCTTCGAGTTTCCTACTGGTTAGAGCCCTGAGGTGATAAAGAAAAGTTAACCGGAAGAGCGTAGCAACTGCATCAGCTGCTGGGGCGTCATCTGCTCGTAGGGCTCAAAGGGCTGGTGGATCCAAGGGTTATCCGGCAAATAGTCCACATAGTAGTCGGGTTGATAGACGGAGGCGGCCTTGTACCACAGTACGCCGGTGCGGATCTCCTCGATGTAGAAGCCGTAGTGGTGCTTGAGCCAGTGGACAGAGCGCTTTAGGGTCATGCCAGAGTCTGCCAGATCGTCCACCAACAGCACGTGGCTGCCCAGGTTGGCGGTGGTCATGGCTAGATCCCGCGAGAAGGTCAGTTGCCCCCGCTGGCGGTTACCGGGCCCAGAGTAGGAAGAGGCTGAGAGAATAGCCAGGGGCAGGTCGAAAAGACGGGCCAAGGTATCGCCGATGCGCAGCCCCCCCTTGGCAATACAGACGATTTGGTTAAATTCCCACCCGCTTTCGTAGACTTTGACGGCCAACTCCTCGATTTTGCGGTGGTAGTCGGCCCAGGTAATGGAAATTTCGTGCAAGGGATCCCCCTCTACCCATCTAGAGTGCTCAGTTTAATAATGACGCTTCTCCCCTCGACTAGGGACTAGCTTTCTTTCAGAGGGATCACCTTCACCCAATGGGCATAGGCCGGATCCCGATTTTCGGTAATTGCCGTCAGCTTCTGCCGCAACTGCTCGGTGATGGGGCGGGAGGGGGGCAGGACGTACTGCTCGATCTGGCGGATGGGCGTAATCTTGGCAGCAGTGCCGGTTAAAAAGGCCTCGTCAGCAATCAATAGCTCCGATTTGTCAACGGGCCGTTCTTGGGTAGGGATCCCCAGATCACGGGCCAGGGTGAGGACACTGTCGCGGGTGATCCCTTCCAAGATATCTTGGTCGAAGCTGGGGGTAATCAGCACGCCATTGCGCACGATGAAGATGTTCATGCCCGAGGCTTCGCTCACTTTGCCCTGGGAGTTCATCAAAATGGCCTCGTCATAGCCAGCCTGCGCCGCCTCGGTTTTGGCCAAAGAGGAAGTGATGTAGGCGCCGGTGATCTTGCCCCGCAATGGTAGGCTGCGATCCTCTTGCCGGGCCCAAGAGCTGATGCGGCAACTAACTCCCTCTGGCGAGAGGTAGTCCCCCAGTTCCAAGCCGTACACGAAAAAGTCTTTCTCAATGTTGTGCAGCCGCGGCGAGATGCCTAGGTCGGAGGTGTACACCAAGGGGCGGATGTAGAAAGACGTGGAGGGACGGTTTTTTCGGATCAGCTCGACGATCACCTGCTCAATCCGTTCAGCAGGGAGATCAAAACAGAGCAGGCGGGCGCTTTGACTCAGTCGTCGGCAATGGCGATCCAGACGGAACACCAGAACTTGATCCGGGTTTTGCGGGTCTGGGATCCCGCGTAGGCCGCCGAACGCCGCTGTCCCGTAGTGCAGAGCATGGGTGGCAATGGAGATCTTCGCCTCAGCAAAGGGGACAATCTGGCCCTGAAAGTAGGCGTAGGGCAGAAAATCTGGCATGGTCGGCACCCACCGGGGTAGGAATGAGAGGTAGGAATATTATCACCGATTCGTGCAGTGCCGGGAGCTCCAACGTCGGCATGACTTCCCTGCCTGTAGTAGCAGCACGCGGGATAGGTGTAGAGGTATTTCTCCCCCGCAGCAGCGTTGTTTAGCCAGTCAGTTTCCGAGAGGGCTGGATTGGAGAAGCAAACAGTTCGTAGCTGAAGAGGGGCCGAGCAGCTACACCCTATGACGCAAAGGGGGTGAACTCCTTGCGAAGGCAGCAATGCTCCTTGTGGCAAGGCTTCTTTGGTCTCAGGGTGGTAGGGTAAGGAGGTGGTTGCTCAAGCAGCTGTAAATAAAGCCTGCAAAACTTTCGATTGCTTCCTTACTTTTGCTTCGCATTTTGTCCCCCGCTAGCCCGATGCTGTCGACGGGTGGGAGCCGGAGGGCTGCTTTTGCCCAATCTTTTGCTCCAGATATCCCCATTGAGGAAGCCATTCAGATCGCTCGATCTGCCGTGCCCAATGCCGTGATCAAAAAATGATCAAAAAAGATGAGTTGGAGCTTAAACATGGGCGCCTAGTTTGGGAAGTGAAATTTACCAACGATATTGAAGTCAAGATCGATGCCACTACCGGTGACATTGTCGATATCGACGATTAGCACTCAGGAGGTGCCCTTGCCTAGGCGGGGGTGAGCGTTGCCGGAAAAGGTTGTAGCTGTTACTGCTTGATGAATGAGAACTGCGAAAGCCGGGGATCCCTTTCCTTTTGGGCATGGGGAAAGCGTCTACACGGTAGCTGCCTGATGGCTGAAGCCGGTTCGACAGCTGGCTAGGGACAGGTGGTGGGGTCAGGCTGAGCTAGAATGCTGTCTATCCGTCTTGCTGCTCCCCCTGATGGACGACCCCCCTTTAGCCTCGGCGGCTACTTTCCCCAACACTGAGCTTTCGTGGGGAGATGCGTCGCTTAGTCTCCTTTGGGTCATCGGTCTTCTGGTCATCAACGCTTTCTTTGTCGCAGTCGAGTTTTCCTTGGTATCGGCGCGGCGCTCCCGCATGGTGCAGTTGGCGAGCGAGGGAAACCGCCAGGCGGCAATTGTGCAAAAAGCCCAAGAGCAACTGGAATATGCCCTCTCCACCACCCAGTTGGGCATTACTCTGGCCAGTGTATTGCTGGGCTGGATCGGGGCTACGCAAGTGGCGCCGACGCTGTTTCTGGCCTTGAGGCAGTTGGCTTGGCTTCAGAACCTGGATCCGGCCCTTATTCGAGGGGTGGCAGTGGTGCTGGTGTTTTCGCTGCTCACCTACTTTCAGATTGTGGTGGGGGAGCTGATCCCCAAAACTCTGGCCATCCTCTATTCGGAGCCGATTGCGCTCAAACTGGCCTGGCTCAATCGTTTGGTCAGCCGTATCCTAAGACCTTTTGTAGAGCTGCCCCGCTTTTCCTCTCGGTGTGTGCTGCGGCTTTTGGGAGTCCAGATTCCGGAGGCCAGCTCCTTTTACAGCACCATGACGGTGGAGGAGTTGCAACTGCTGATCGCCTCTTCGGTGGAGTCGGGCAACATCGAGGCGGAAGAGCGAGAGCTGTTGAGCAACATCTTCGAGTTTGGCGAGACGGTGGCCAGCGAGGTGATGATCCCGCGTACCAGCATCGACGCTGTGCCGGAAACTGCAACGGTGCAAGAGGTGCTGGCCGAGGTGGCCGAATCAGGACACTCCCGTTACCCGGTCTACGGCGAGTCTTTGGATGACATCCGCGGGCTGATCCACGTTAAGGAGTTGATCGGCCAGTTGGCCAAGGGATCCATCGACCTCCACAGCCCCATCACCAACTTCATCCGCGAGGCCCACTTTGAGCCGGAGAACAAGCCAATTGCCGAACTGTTGCCCGAAATGAGGCAGCACCACTGGCCGATGGTGATGGTGGTGGATGAGTTTGGCGGCACGGCGGGCCTGATCACCGTTCAAGACTTGGTGGAGGAGATCGTCGGCAAGCTCTCCGATGGCCCGGATCCCAACACCAAGGAGCCGGACATCCAAGAACTTGACGAAAATACCTTGCTCATCCAGGCTCAGCTAGATATTGAAGAGATCAACGAGCGCTGTGGCCTCAACCTGCCTTTGCACAAGGATTACCAAACGCTGGGGGGCTTTTTGATCTACCACATGCAGAAGATCCCACGTGCTGGGGAAAAGTTCACCTACAAAGAGATGGAGTTTCAGGTGGTGCGCATGGAGGGGCCACGGGTGGATCGGGTGAAGGTAGCCCGCCGCCCCGGCACCCCGGCAAACTCCCTACCGCTGCTCCCCCCAGCGCAAACGGCAAAAGCCCGTCCATAAACCTGCTGGAGAGGACTAGGCCGTTGCTTTGACCACCTTCAGGGTTTGTAGGCGCACATCCTCTGGGCCGTTGATAAAGCCGCCTGCCTCATGCACCAACAGCAGATAGTTCACCGCCTCTTGAGTCACCTCTTCTCCCGGCACCAAAATCGGGATCCCAGGTGGATAGGGGGAGATGATCTCGGCGCAGATATGGCCCACTGCTTCTTGGAAAGGCACCCGCTGAATGGGGGCAAAAAAAGCCTCCCGGGGTGATAGCCGTTGTGGTGGCAAGCAAGGACGGGGCAGTTGTGCCAGCCGCTGCATTTTTTCCATTGCCGCTCTGGATGGGCGGGATCCCTGAAAATGTTGCGACAGGGCGGCGAAACTTTCCACCAGGCGGTCAATGTCTCGCTGGGTATTGCCGATGCTGACAATGAAGACCACATTGTGCAGGGTGGACATCTCCGGCTGCACGTGGAAGTGATCGTTAACCCAGTCGTGAGCGTCGAAGCCAAAGAGGCCCAGCCCCGACACCGTCACGGTCAAGCGGGTGCGATCCAAATCGAAAAAGCCGGGAGTGGAGCCAATGCGTTCCGGGCCAAAACAGAAGATCCCGGAAATACGGTTGAGGCGGGCGCGGGCCTGATCCGCCAAAGCCAAGGCTTGGCTCAGCAGGGCTTCTCCCTCCAGTGCCATCTGCCGCCGTGCCACATCCAGCGACATCATCAGCACATAGCTGGGACTGGTCGATTGCAGCAGTTGCAGAATGTTGCGCACCCGGTTGGGGTCAATACGGGATCCCTTGAGGTGCAGCATCGAGGCCTGGGTCATGCCGGAGATCACCTTGTGGGTGGACTGCACCACCAGATCGGCTCCGGCTTCCAAGGCCGAAATGGGCAATTCCGAATGAAACCCAAAATGGGGCCCGTGGGCCTCGTCCACCAATAGCGGTAGGCCATGGGCATGGGCGATGGCTGCCAGAGATTCCAGGTCGCAGCAAACCCCGTAGTAGGTGGGGCTGACTACCAAAACGCCTTTGGCATCGGGATGCTCCGCCAAGGCCCCCTCCAAACCGGCTGGGGTAATCCCGTGGGCAATGCCCAGCTCCGGGTCAAAATCCGGCTCGATATAGGCCGGCACCGCCCCAGAGAGGATCACCCCGGCAATGGCGGATTTGTGGCAGTTGCGCGGCAAGAGGATCTTGTCTCCCGGATCGCACACCGCCATCACCAGTGTTTCCACGCCACAGGTGGAACCGTTGACCAAAAACCAACTGCGATCCGCTCCATAAGCTGCTGCCGCCAGCTCCTGGGCCTCCCGGATCACCCCATCGGGATCGTGGAGGTTGTCCACCTCTGGCAACTCGGTCAGATCCGCCCGGAAGACGTTCTCTCCCAGAAAGGCTTGCA
This sequence comes from Thermostichus sp. MS-CIW-30, assembly GCF_054058015.1. Classification (NCBI taxonomy): domain Bacteria; kingdom Bacillati; phylum Cyanobacteriota; class Cyanophyceae; order Thermostichales; family Thermostichaceae; genus Thermostichus; species Thermostichus sp. MS-CIW-30. Next base: position 17,467 of record NZ_JBSRZW010000032.1, on the reverse strand, counting down.
GATCGGCAGGGATCCCACGTCCCTGTTTGTGGCCTGGCGTGTGAAAAGGAGCCTTATCCAAGCTGCAATAGTGGCGGATGGCCTCAAATAGAGGTGCTCGCTCCTGGGCTTTGCGATCCAGCGAGCGCAAGCAACGAGAGGTTTTGGACAGATTGGACAGAACCACAGACCACTCCTCAACACACCAGGTGGGCATTTTGTGATTATCCATCCCAATGGAGGCTAAGTCCACCGCTGGCGCTTTTCCTGCTAGCCTGGGTTTTCAGGTGGCCTTTCTTCCTCTCCTGTATGTTTGAAAAACTGCCCTTCCCCCTGAGCACTCTCGTGTTGCTGGCCGGCGTTGCCGCCACGGCTTGGGGCTTTGCCCACTACAACGATCCCACCCTCAATCTCATCGGCCTGTTTGCCGGGATCCCCTTGCTGTTGGGAGGGGTGACCATGAAGGTAGTGGAACTCAAGCCGGTACCTGCCCTGGCCGCCCCTTCTCTCGAGGTGATCCAAGCCCGCGCCCAGCAGGCCACGGAAATTCAAAAGCAAGTCCGCGCCGATATCACCAAATATAGCTACGGGGCTAATGCCCACCTGGAAGATGCCCTGGAGTTTCTGGGTCTGCGCGGCCCTCTGGAAGCAGATCTGCCCAAGGTGAGAGGGTACAGAGAAGAGCTGCGAGATGGCCGGTATACCTTGGTGCTTCTGTTCGATTCCCCCAAGGTTCCCTTCCAACAATGGCAGGAAAGCTACCAGAAAAAAATGCAAGGCTTCTTTGGCCGAGATGTGGAGGTGCAACTGGGGCAGCCCCAAGAAAATCAGGTGGAATTGGCGCTTGTTGCCCGAGGTGGATCCCAGGCCACTTGAAGAAGCCATTAGCTGCTGAATGCAACTCAACGGATCCCGAAGCTAATGCAGCCAGTAACTCAGGACTGTCGAGAGTTAACTCATGAGGGGTGTGGGGAGCTATGGGTCCTGCGCTGTGCCTATAGTATCAGTGTTGGGAGGATGTCACGAAACTTGGCAGTTCGGCATAACCCTATTTTACGGATTGGGAATTTTACGGATTGGGAGGAAGACCAAAAGCAACATTATCATCCATAATGTAGGGCGTTAGCATGAAGACCACCTCATTGCGCTCGTTATTCACACTCTGAGAGCGGAACAAAGCACCCAAAAGAGGCAAGTCGCCTAGGAAAGGCACTTTTTGAACGTCAACGATGTCTCTGTCTTGGATTAAGCCGGCAATGATAAAAGTTTGCCCATCTCTTAACCTGAGCTGAGATGCTTCCAGCCGCCTTCTGTCGATGTTAAAAAGTGGAATGCCTGCAAAGTCTCCGCCTTCCAATCTTTGAAGGGGTACAGGAATGGAGATTTCCGGCTGAATGGTCAGGGTAACAAACCCATTGTCATCTATCCTAACTTCTGAGACGTTAAGGATAACCCCGGCATCCTCCCGCTGCAAACGCTGAGTAACGACTGGGGGCTGGTTTTCTCCCTGGGGTATGGTGATGGTTTCAACGTTAACGGGCACACTGGTTGCAATGCTAATTCGACTGGATCCGCCATCTGCCACCACAACTTTGGGGTCAGTTAGAATTTTTCCAGTTCCATTTTGTATTGCAGACTGCACTCTTAGAGCCAAAGACTGCTGCAGCCGGTTGAGAGTGTTAAATATTCCCGTGATGGATCCTGATGGGCCTGCAGGGCCGATAGAGCTTACCGAGGATCCCGCAGGTTGATTGAGCGGTCGTCCACCAAAGTTGGCGTCCCCTAAAGTTCCGACAGCAAAGTTGCCAGAAGCTCCCCCTAGGTTGATCGAAAGGCTCTCGTTGTTATTTAGCCGAATATCAACTGCCCTCAGCGAAATTAAAACCTGTCGCCGACGCACATCCAATTGGGCAATCTGAGCAGCCGCGATGTCCTGCTGCCGCGAGTTGCCGATCACCGTAATGGAGTTGGTGCGCTCGTCCACAACGAATTGGGCACCGGGAGCAACGGCGTCCAAAACTCCTTCCAGCCGACTGGCCAAATCGGTGGCGACTGCCTGATTCACGCGGTAATTGCGCACCAGGATCCCAGTCACCCCTGGCAGGTTTTGTCCAACAAATACGGTTTGGCCCCTTCGCTGGGCCTGCAACTGTTTTAGCCGCAAGATAAAGTTGAATGTCTCCTGTAAGGGCGAGTCTTGCACATCCAGAGAGATGGTTAGATCGGGTGGGACGTCGTTGAGCACCACATTCAACCCTGCTCGCCGCACCAACAAGCTCAGCACATCGCCCACAGGAGCATCTTTCAAGGTCAAGCTAATCCTGGCATTGGATCCGAGATCCACTGTAGGTGGATCAGGCAGGATTGTGCCAACGGCAATATCTCCGGCAGGAGGAGCCACAGCTCTCCCCTGAAAAGGAGATTCGGTGGGCAAACTTCCCGGCGGCAATTGAGGTTGGTTGAGCTGGCCCACAGAAGGCACCTGAGAAATCACGGGTGCAGCAGGAACAGCAGGTGCAGGAGGAGCCGCTTGAGTTGTCTGCGAAGGGGCAGGGTTTTGAGCGACCGGTTGGGAGGCAGGGGCAGGAGCTGCGGGCTGAGGAACAGGAGCCACGGGCTGAGGTCGGTTTAGTGACGCCGGTTGGCCGGGCGCTACTGGGTTGGACGAGGGTTGAGGGGGAACCGCCGCTAGGGGAGCCAGTGGGGCAGAGGGTAGGCCCTCAAAGTCGAAGACCAACTGCGTCGGGCTGCGCCGAGCCAGCAAGCCTTGGGGAGCTGCGGCCACACCGGCTATTTCTATCCGCACGCTGTCGTTGCTCAACTGCCAGGCCTCAATGAAGCGCACCCCCGGCAGGGGAGACTCTTGGCGATAGCGGCCCTGGCTTCCGCTCAATTGAGCATTGGTGATGTCCCCGATCCAAGATTGTCCCTGCTGGGTAAAGAACACCTGTGGGCGAGCGCCCCCTTCGGTGTTGATCTCCAACTGCATGCGGTTGCCGTTGGGCACCAGGCGGATATCTGTGATGCGGCTGAGGCGTTGCGGGTTTGCGGAGGTCAACTGTTGAGCGGCTGCCTCATTGACCCGGCTTTCTAAGGCCAATGGGGGCAGGGACAGGATCAAGCCCAACGCACACCCATAAGCAACTCGACGGTTCATCATCCTCACACCTCACTCCTTCACCCAGTCGTATTCTTGCTTCACCTCGCCACGGGTGCCTTTGGCCTCGTTCACCCCGTGCTTCCCTGATCAAAGCCGAAATCTCGGACTTTGCCACTACCTGTAGCCGTTTCGGAAGAAATTTTTCCCAGATCTTCGATTCGGCAACACTATCCGTGCTGAACCGGCGGTTGTTCCCGTCTTCTGAAAACCAAAGGGGATCCCGCACTGGCAGGATCCCCCCCTGAGTCAAGGCATGGCTGGGCTACTGACCAGGTGCCGTTTGCCCTTCAGGTGGAGGAGCAGTGCCCAACGGAACGTCTTTGTTGTAGATGTAGGCAATCAAATCAAAAGCAGCGTCCAGTTCCCCTGTGTCTTGAACAGGATTTAAGCTGATGTTGCTCACCCGGAACAGCGTGCGCAGACGTTCTATATCTCCCATCAGATTGATCAGCTCCGTATAGGGGCCACGCAGAGCGACACGGGTGGTCTGCACTTGGATGGCGGGAGCGATGATCCCAGGCACTTCCGGATTGGCCGAAGACGCTGGAGTCAGTGGAGAAGGGCTAAAGCTGCGCAGCTCGCTGTTGGGCTGCCCCTGCACCAGCCGGTTGAGATCCAGCAGTTGCGTGTCGGCATTCTCGGGGGTGGAGAGCAGGGCACTGATCTGTTCCCGCTCCACGCGAGCTCTCTCGACCTGATTGGGCACATCTTGCAAACTGGCAATCTGGCTCTTTATGTCCTGCAACTGGGTGGTTTTGTTGGCTACCTCCCTTTCCAAAGCCTGTACCTCCTCGATCAAGGGGCGAAGTTGGGTGAAGGCCAGAAACCCCGCCGCGGCTAACCCTGTGATCCCGATTAAAAGACCAATTCGAATGGGGGTCAGCTCCACGCCCAGCAGTACCGGCGGCCCTGCCGGGGGAACCACCAGTTGTTCGTCGGGAAAACCTTCAACCGATCCAGTCATCAGTTCGCCTCCACTCGACGCAAAATGCGGATCTTTTCAACCAAGCCTATCGCTCCCCGCTGCTCCAGCTCGCGGGTAAATTCTGGGTCAGGATCCCCCAGGGTACGGATGGTTACGGTTATGCCGTAGGTAACGCTGGGCTCGGTTAGGTTTGTGCCGTCCACCCGGGAGCTGCTGTTCAGGACGGCGCTGGTAACAAAGTTGGAATCCAGCAGGGTGAGCAAAAAGTCGTTCACCAGGGGAAAGTCCAGCGCCCCTCCTTGGATATTGACGGTATCCCCGGAAGCGCTGATGTTGGTTATCCATACCCCCTGGCCGGGGATCTTGCGCCGCAGCTCTTCCAAGATGGCCGACCAAGGCTGGACGGATCTCAGAAAGGAGCGGAACCCTTCCGTTTGGGCGCGAATGGTTTGCAGCTCTTGATTGGCATTCTGCAGCTGGGACAACTCAGCATTGGCTGTGCTGAGCTCACTGTCAAGGCGAGCCCGCTCCGCCCTCAGGGTTTCTCTCTGGCGGGAAAAGCTGTCTTGGAAATACCAAAAAGCTCCCATCGCTACAGCAGCAACAGCAACCCCCAGGCCAATGGCCGGGATCCAATTCTGGGATCCCTCTGCGGCCCCAGTCGCGGCTACTGCTCCCCCACCTGTTCGAGCTGTGGTGAGGACATCCGGCCTTTCTTTGAGGAAATTGATCTCCGGTGTGTACATCTCTTTAACCGCCTTGTGCGCTATTCCATCGGTTGGGCGAGCTTGCGCTGCCTGCTGCCGCTACTTGGTGTCTTCCCGTAACGCCAACCCCAGGGCCACTCCCATTGCTGGGCGTTCCTCCAGGGGCAGTTCCACTGAATCCGGCACGACAATGTTGCCAAAGGGATCCGCCAACTCCACCGCCACGCTCAACGACTGAGATAAGAAGCCGTCGATTTGGCCGATGCTTGCCCCAGTTCCGGCCAGCAGTACTTTCACCACAGGCGAGCTGCTTTCTGTGCTCGTAAAGAAGTCGATGGAGCGCTTCAGTTCATCCGCCAAATCGGAGACAACGCGCGTTACTGCTGCTACACCGGGATTGCTGGGCGCTGGCTGTTCTCCCGTGGCCAAAATATCGGTGGGGTTGATCAAGGGTAACCTCAGAGTTCGCAACAGGTCGCCGGTGCGGCTAAGCGGCAGATTCAGGGATTGGGCCAGCACCTGCCGCATGTGGATGGTGCCGATGTTGACGGTGCGGGTAAATTGCGGGATCCCGTTCACCAAAATGCTGATCTCGCTGCTGTCGTAGCCGATGGAGCTGAGCAACACGGCCTCTTGGGGGCCGTACTGGGTTAGCTGATCGCGGATGGTGCGAATGAGGGAGAAGCTGGCCAGCTCCACACAGCGCACCTGCAAGTTGGCCACCTGCAGCACCTCCAGGTAGTTGTCCACCACCTCTTTGGGGATGGCCACCAGCAAGACTTCGATGCGCTCAATGCCATCCTGGGAAAGATCGAGACCCAAGGGTTGGTAATCGACATCCGCCTGATCCCGCGGATAGGGAATGTAAAGTTCGGCCTCCTGCTCCAAAACCACCCGGCGCAGCTCATCGGCAGGTAGGTCGGCAGGCAGGCGAATGAGACGAACGATGGCCTCCCTTACGGGCACTGCTGTGGCTGCCGGCAGGTTGGTGGGCACTTTGTTTTCATTGAGCAAATTCATCAAGACCAAACCAACCGTGTTCGGATCGAGGATGCGCCCTTCGACCATCGCCCCTTCCGGCATTTCCACGCTGTGGTAGTGGGCCAGACGATAGCGACCATTGCCCTGCTTTTTCAGTTGGGCAACGGCGATGCGCTCGGGGTTGATGTCCACCCCAAGCATGGTTCGGGTTTTGGAACCACCAAGAAAACTAAACACGCCGGGAAACCCCGCCCTTTGCGCTACTGCTAGAGGCATACTACCCAATTTGTAGGTGGGTTACCACTGTTCGCCATTGGCCGCGGGGAAATCCTTGTCTGGGCCGATCCCTCCCTGCCAGCCGCAAGTGCAGGGCTTGCGCGGTGTTGAGCGGTGTTGGAAATTCGCTTGACTCAACGGGTCTGTTGCCGCGCCCACTCACGGAACTGTTGTAACCGCTCACAACCCTTCTTCCTCGAGGGCCTGGACGTTTTGCACAATCCGGGAGAGCTCGTTTTTCTCATCCACATTGATGCGGGTCGGGGATCCGCTGATAATGCGCTCGTAGCCCCGGAAGGAATCGCGGATTTGGATGCCTGCGTTGGAGATGAGGTACTCGCGGATCCCTTTGTCGTGCCAGGATCCCCGCATTTTGAAGACGTTGAGGGCGCGGGCCATCTCTCCGCGGATCTCCACGTATTGCAGCAGGATGATCGTGTCGGTGATGGTGGAAATATGGGATTCGGTGATGGAATGGGATCCCATGAATTGGTCGGTGGTGTTGGTGAAAAAGCCGGTGATCTCCTCCTGCTTGGCCAGGCCAGTTACCCCGATTACAAACTGGCGGAAGGCATTTTGGCTCACTCCCCGCGCCAGGGCTGACAGGGAGTCGATGGCCATGCGGGAGGGCTTGAAGGCCATCATCTCGGTTTTGATCTTCTGCAGGTGGTCTTCCAGGCCGGCAGATTCTGGGTAGGCGCAGATGATCTTGAGGAGGCCCTGCCGCTCGAACTCTTCCAGGTCAATGCCCCAGGAGGAGGCGTTGCGGGACAGCTGCGCCCGCGACTCTTCGTAGGCAAAGAGAATGCAGCGTTCCCCATCCAGGCAGCCCCGCTCCAGGAATTTGCTCACCAGCGAGGTTTTGCCCGTGCCGGTGGCGCCGGTGGCCAAAATAATCGAGTCTTTGAAGAAGCCGCCGCCGCACATTTCGTCCAGCTTCTCGATGCCGGAGGAGACCCGCACGTTGGAGGAGCGCTGCGTCAGCTGCATGGCTCCCAAGGGGAAGATGTTGATCCCGTCGTTGGTGATGGTGAAGGGATATTCCCCCTTCATGTGGGTGGTGCCCCGCAGCTTCAAGATCTCGATGGTGCGCCGCCGTTTCTCTCCCTCCAGGATGTTGCGTAGGATCACCACGTTATCGGAGACGAATTCCTCTACGCCGTAGCGGGCGATGGGGCCGTACTCGTCGGTGCGCTCTGTGGTCATGACGGTGGTGACGTTGGCCTGCTTGAGGCGGGCCGTCAGGCGGAACAGCTCCCGCCGCACCACACCGGCAGGGTCGTATTGCTGAAAGATGGCTGTCACTGAGTCGATGGAGACCCGCTTGGCTTTGTATTTGCGAATGGCGTACTGGATGCGCTCGATGAGGGCCGACAAATCAAAGTTGCCGCTCACCTCATAGCCTTCGGGATCGGGGGAGGCATCCAGGATAAACAGTTGGCCCCTGTCGATGAGGGCCTGCAGATCCCAGCCAAAGCTGGAGGCATTGCGAATGATATCGGCGGGGGTTTCCTCGAAGGTGACGAAGATCCCCGGCTCTTGATACTTCACGATGCCGTTGTAAAGGAACTGCATGGCAAACAGGGTTTTGCCGGTGCCGGAGGTGCCGCTGACCAAGGTGGTGCGTCCCAGGGGTAGCCCACCGTGACTGATGTCTTCAAAGCCCTCGATGCCCGTCTGTTTTTTGGGGATCCCTCGCAGCTCTGAGAGATCCGCCCGGTGGTTGTCTGGGGTTGGTTCGGTGGAGTCCTCTGCGGTGTTATCTTGTGGCTTTTCTGGCTCAGAAGGCCCCAATGACTGGTTCATCCCACTCTCCTTGCTCCTGCAGCCTGTCTCAAGCCTCTTCGTCCAATTCTTCGTAGAGCAGATCCAGGCCGATGAGCACTTTCTCGCGGTTGGACAGATCGCCAATAATCTTCCGCACCGGTGGCGGCAGGATTTTGGCCAAGGTCGGCGTTGCCAAGATCTTATCTTCCTCTGCCAGTTGCGGATTTTTCAAGACATCGATCACCTTCAGGCTGTACACGCCGCGGAACTCCTTTTCCAAGATGTCTTGCAAGGTGCTGAGGGCACGCAGAGAATTGGGGGTGTTGCCCGCCACGTAGAGCTTGAGAACATAGGCTTTGCGAGTGGACATAATCAGGGATCCCTTGGGGCAGGTTTGGGAATGGAGCGGCGGTACATTTCGCTCAGGTGGGCCATCACATCGATCAGGGTAAGGCGGTAATCCAGCAGGATCTCTTCGCTGCGGCCTTCCAGCTTCAATTGTTTGGCAAAGTCTTCCATCAAGTTCATGTGCAGCTCCAGCAGTTGAGCAGCGCCGATATCGGCAAAAAAGGCCAAGGCCACCAGCTCGTCGATGCGGGCATTGACGGTCTCGGGAGATTGAAAATAGTCCAAGACGATTGCCTGGTAAAGGTTACGCAGCCGTCGCATGAGGGCTTGCTGCTCGTGGGGCGGGAGGCGACGGTAAAACAGCTCTGGGTCACGATGATAGTACACTCCGGCGTAGCCCAGCCGTTCCCGCAATTTCTCCGCCAGCCGCCGTTGTTGTTGGTTGCTGTAAGCCAGGTAGGGCTGATCGCTGGGATGCGCTGGGCCCTGCGGGAGGCCGCAGGTGGGAGACATCTGCAGAAACAAGGCGATGGCCCGATCCACCAGCAGCTCCAAGACGGAAGGGGATCCCGAAGCGGTACAGTCGGCCCGCACCTGCCCCTTCAGCTCCTGTGGCGAAATGGGACGGACGAGGGTGGCGTTGTGGTAGAAAAACTGCTCTCGCTTGAGCAATGCTTTCACCAAAGATGAGGTGGCAGGGATCTCTCCTTCCGTCTCCGGTGTTTCCTTTTGCAGGTGGGATTCTTCCAGCACAATCGCCAACACCGTCGGCAGCAGCAGTCCCCACGCGCAGAGCTGATTGCCCAGATCGTGCAGCTCTTGCAGCCGAGTGGGATCCACCAGGAGCACCAAGCAATCGACATGGCCGTCTTGTCTCCTGAGAGCCTCTAGGAAGGTAGCTTGATCCTGAAAACACTCGACAACAAAGCGTTCAGGGGGTAGCCAGTCCTCGCAAGCTAGGGGCTCTCCTGCTGGCGGCTCCCAATCCAGCAACAGGTTGATGCGCAGTGGATGGGTGTCAGGCAACAAGACAAAGGATGAAGATATATTTCCTATCTTAAATCTGACCGGGATCCGCGCTCACCGGCCAGAGGAAAAGAGCGGGAGAAAAACCTAAACTAGGGGTGAGTGAGCTGCTGCCGAGATCCCTATGGTGCCCCTGATCATCGACTGTGACCCTGGCCAAGACGATGCGGTGGCTCTGCTGCTGGCTATGGCGTCGCCAGAAGAGCTGCAATTGCTGGGCATTACCACGGTGGCCGGCAATGTCTCCTTGGACAAAACCAGCCGCAATGCTCGACAGATCTGTGAATTGGCCGGTCAGCCGCAGATGGGGGTGTATGCCGGCTGCCCCCGACCTCTCTTGCGCCCTCTGGAAACCGCCGAGCAGGTGCATGGCAAAACCGGGATCGACGGAGCGGATCTGCCGGAGCCCCAGATGCCTTTGGGATCCCAGCATGCGGTGGAGTATCTGATTGAAACCCTGATGGCTGCCCCTGAGCCGGTTACCTTGGCTTTGCTGGGCCCGATGACCAACTTGGCAGTGGCCCTGGTGCAGCAGCCTCGGATTGTGGAGCGCATCCAGCGGCTGGTGTTTATGGGGGGATCCGCCTTTGAGGGGAATGTTACCCCGGCAGCCGAGTTCAACATCCTCACCGATCCCCACGCCGCCCAGATCGTGCTCAGCGCCGGGATCCCGGAGGTGGTGATGCTGGGCTTGCACGTCACCCAACAGGTCCTCAGCACGCCGGAGCGGATTGAGCGCATCCGCGCCCTGGGCACCCGCGTTGGGCAGACGGTGGCCAATATGCTCACCTTTTACGGTAAGGTCGACGTAGAACGCTACGGGCTACCGGGAGGGCCATTGCATGACCCTTGTGTGATTGCCTATCTGTTACAGCCGCAGTTGTTCGAGCTCAAGCCCTGCTACGTCGAGGTGGAAACGGCTAGCCCCTTGAACCTGGGCCGGACGGTGGTGGATCGCTGGGGATCCAGTGGTCGCCTCGCCAATGTTCAGGTGGCTTTTGGGGTGGATGCCCAGGGGTTTTACCACCTGCTCACCGAGCGCCTGGGCCGTTACCAATAATTCCGATAGTCCTTGATAGTTCTGATCCTTAATCCTTGAGGCCAGATCTGAGGTGGAGAATCCCAGCGCCGTCCAACGTGCCAAGCTGGAGTGGGTGAACCTGCCCACCGCCATCACCCTGCTGCGGTTGGGAGGGATCCCTTTTGTTTTGCTGGGCCTGAGCCTGCGATCCCCACTGGGGGAGAGGTTGGCCCTCTGGGCGTTCCTGTTGGCGGCGGCAACCGATTGGCTGGATGGCCATTTGGCCCGCCGTTATGGGCTGGTAACGGATATGGGCAAGTTTTTGGATCCTCTGGTGGATAAGCTGCTGGTGTTGGCGCCGCTGCTGGGCCTGCTGGAACTGGGGCGGATCCCCGCTTGGGGCGTGTTTTTGCTGGTGGGGCGGGAGCTGGCCATCGCCAGCTGGCGGGTCAACCAAAGCCAAATCCGCGGTGCCAATTTCTGGGGCAAAGCCAAGACGGTAACCCAAATCCTGGCCATTGCTTTGCTGATTTTGGGGTGGCCGGGAGGGATCCCTTGTTTTTGGGTGGCGGTGGTTCTCACCCTGATCTCGGGCCTGACCTACCTGCACACCGATCATCCCCATCATGCGCAGTCACCCGGCAGGCCATAGCCCTTGTCAGATCCCCCCGCCCCTCGCCGACAGAGGAGCATGACTCTAGTCAATAATAAGCTCAACTATACTGAAAATAATGTATAATATGTTCAGTGCGGATTACTACCAGTTGATCTTTCTGTTTACTTTCGAGTCTGCCAACATGGTAGCCAAAGCAAAGCAGAAAATTGGTAGTAAGACGACACGGAAACTGCGCTTTGGGTATTCTACTCAAAGCTTTGCGGGATACCGCCATTCTGTTTGGAAACAAACAGAATGCTATCGCTGCATAGTTGAACAGTGATGTTCAGCAGTGTTCAGCGTAAATGTATCAGACACCCCACCTGAGCAGCGCATCCTCGGCCTAGATCCAGGTCTGGGAACCATGGGGTTTGGTTGCATTCTGGCGGGATCTGCGGGGTTGAAACCTGTGGATTATGGGGTGATCAGCACCCCCAGCCAACACTCGATGCCGGAGCGGCTGCAAACGCTGCACGAGGATTTGAGCCAGTTGCTGCGCCAACTGCGCCCGCATCAGGTGGGGCTGGAAAAACTTTTTTTCTACAAAATGGGCAATACCATTGCCATCGCCCAAGCCCGTGGCGTGATCCTGCTCACCTTGGCCCAGCATCATCTGTTGCCGGTGGAGTTTACGCCCGCCCAAGTCAAGCAAAGTTTGACAGGCTACGGACGCGCCGACAAGCAGGCTGTACAAGCTGCCGTGGCCCGGGAACTCAACCTGCCCAGCTTGCCCCGCCCGGATGATGCCGCCGATGCCTTGGCGATTGCCATCACAGTCTGGCACCACCGCTTCTCTTGAGGGATCCCCTCCCTGTCAATCCCCTACCTTTAGCAGAGATAAATTAGCAGAGATAAAGATTGGCCAATAAAGATGGGCTAGACTCAGTACAGCGAGAAGCACAAGCCCTATGCCTTCTTCTTCCGTGGATGTTCGCGAGCTACCGCTGTTTCCCTTGCCGGAGGTGGTGCTGTTTCCGGGCCGACCTCTGCCGCTGCACATTTTCGAGTACCGCTACCGCATGATGATCAACACCATTCTGGAGACGGATCGCCGCTTTGGGGTGCTGATGTTCAATCCCCAGACGGGATCCCCGGTGCGGGTGGGCTGTTGTGCTGAGGTGTTGCAGGTGCAGCGATTGCCGGATGACCGCATGGACATTTTGACCTTGGGGCAGCAGCGCTTCCGCGTCTTGGATTACGTGCGGGAAAAACCCTTCCGGGTGGGGCTGGTGGAATGGATTGAGGATGAGCCGACCACCCCTTCCGATGACCTGCAGAGCTGGGTGCGCCAGGTTACCACTCTCCTTCAAGATGTGGTGCGTCTCTCGGGCAAGCTAATGGAGCGGGATGCACAGTTGCCGGAGCAGCTCCCCACCACCCCCATAGAACTGTCCTACTGGGTGGCTAGCCACTTCCATGGGGCCCCCCAAGAGCAGCAAGCTCTGCTGGAAATGGTCAGTACCGAAAGGCGGCTGCGCCGAGAAGCCGAAATTCTCGAGTCCACCCGCAAGCACTTGGCCGCCCGCACGGCCCTCAAGGATCTGTTCACGGAAATTTCCTGAGGTTCCTGTCAGTTGGTCAGGTCTGCTCCCATCTGTTCTGGTGGCTCTTGTGGACCTTTCCAGAGAGTGCCCTTTGCCTTTCTCGACCAGGCAGAGCAGAATGCTTCCCCCGGAAAGGTTGGGTATTTCTTGAGGATCCCTTCCCCGTTTTTCATGGCCTACGCTCGCCGCTACTTGCGCTTTCCCTCTCAGATCTTGGGCCGGGAAATGGAGATGCTCCACTTTGGGCATCACGGCTACCCGCTGATCTGTCTGCCCACCAGCAACGGGCGTTTTTTTGACGTGGAAGATCGCGGCATCATCGCCAGCCTCAGCCATCATCTGGAGCAGGGCTATTTGCAGGCTTTTTGCGTGGAAACCCTGGATTGGGAGACTTTGTTCAACCGCCAGCTGGACTTGCCCCAACGGCGGGATCGTTGGCTGTTGCTGGAGCAGCACTGGGTAGAAGAGCTGATCCCCTACGCCAAGGCCGAGGCGCAAAATGAGTTTCTGGTGGTGGCTGGGTTTTCCCTGGGAGCTACCCATGCTGTCAACCTCACCTGTCGGCATCCCGGCCTAGTGCGCCGTTGTTTGGCTCTGGGGGGGCCCTACGATGTGGCCGCTCTCGGCTCTGTCACCGGCTGGGATCCCCAACGGGCAGAGCAGGAGCTGTATTTCATCAACCCGCTGGCCTATATGTCCAACATGAGCCGGCAACTCTGGGATCACTTGGGCGGGCGCAACACCGAGCTGAAGCTGCTCACCGCTCGCCACGACCACTGCCTCAGCGACAACCTGCGTCTGGCGGAAGTGCTCAGCCGCAACGACATCCCCCATCAACTGGAGGTATGGGAGGGGAATCACGATTGGCCCACTTGGCAAGCGCAAATCCGCGCCTTCGCGTAGGATCCCTTGCAGGGAATAGCTTTTGAGAGAGCTTTGATGATTGAAGACTATTGGGTTGGCAGCCTGCACTTCAGCGAGCCTTTTGGGGACGATACTCTGGCCCGCCTCAACGCACTTCCCCCTATTCAAGCTCGCAACGGCCAAACTTACAAGATCCGGGCCGAACATGTCACCATTCACGAGGTGAACCTGGATTACCGCACCAAGTATCGCCTGATCCTGGATCGTTTCAGCTACCTTTACCCCCAAGCCATCGGCCTGTTCATGGGCTTTGCCTTTCGGGGGGTTTACCTCATCAACAACCCCTTTAGCTTTTATTACTACCTGCGCAACAAAGATGCTGCCTACATGGTGGTCAAAGAGCTGGGGATCTCCATCCCCAAAACTTACATTCTGCCCCCTAAAGAAGCCCCCGCATTGAAAGCAGAGGACTTTAAGTATCACAAGTTTTTCGATTGGCAGGGGATGGCGGAAGATCTGGGCTGGCCAATTGTGATTAAGCCGGCGGAGGGGCGAGAGGCCATTGGAGTAGAAATAGCCCACAACATGGAGCAGCTCCTCTATTTTTACGACCGCTCTGGATCTCAGGTGATGATGATCCAAGAGAAGGTCAAAACCCCTTACCCTTGGCAGATTCGCGCCCTCTGCATTGGCCGAAAGATCATTCCGATCAAGTATATCTTTCGCAAGTTCGATGCCAGCGAATATCTGTTTGATCCAGAATTTCTCACGCCGGAAATGGGCCAGAAAGTCATCAATACCTGTCGGATTATCAATCGAGTTTTGGGCTATGAAATGAACTCGGTGGAGCTATTCATCGACGAGCAGGGAGAGCTGCAGGCCATCGACTTTAACAATCCGGTGCCCGATGGGCGGCTCAAGGCTTTGGGAGAGATCTTCTACAACGATTACCAGCAGGCCCTTTGCGATTTGGTCTTGGACATCGTGCGGGAACAGCGTCCTTTCGACTTCCTGCCCCCAGATATCAACCGCTTTGCCCACATTGCCCGACGGGCCGATCTCACCCGCGAGCAGAAGTTTCAGATGGCTTTGGAATTGGCCAACCGTTACTACGAGCCCAGGGATCCCGATTAAAATCAAACCAGAACCCACAAGTGTGGTTTTCCGCTGGGGAAGTTGTGGACGGGCAAAGGAGCAGCAGCGTGGTTTCCGACCCCGCTTCAGGGTGGTCCATAATCAAGCAGGCGCAGGGATCCTGCCAGGTGCTGCATTTGGCGGCGGGGGATCCCCTCTTGAGTCGACAAGAGCATTGGGGGCCTTTTCCCAGCCAAGCTGAGGCGATTGGGCGGCGGGTTGGTCTGATCCAGGCAGGCAAATGTCAACCGGCTTGAAATGGCGCTGGTGCCACGATATTCGCGAGATCCCAGCAGGGGCCTGGCACGCCTTGCAAACGGAGCGCACCTCTCCTTTTTTGGAATACGAATGGTTGCACAGCCTAGAGAGCTCAGGTTGTGCCAGCCGCAGGACAGGGTGGCTGCCCTGTCACTTGTTGGTGGAGGCGGACGGCCAGTTGGTTGCTGCTGCCCCCTTGTATTTGAAAAGCCACAGCCAGGGGGAGTTTGTCTTTGACCAAGAATGGGCTGCAGTTGCCGGCCAATTGGGGGAACGCTACTACCCGAAGTTAATCGGCATGGCCCCCTTCACCCCGGCCACGGGCTATCGCATCCTCGTCCATCCCGAGTATTCGGAAGCAGAGGTGTGGTCGTTGATGCTGGCAGCCATTGACCGGTTTTGCCAAGAGAAGGATATTTCGGTGTTTAGCTTGCTTTATGTAGATCTGGACTGGCGGACTCAATTGGAGTCGGATGGATTTACGCCCCGGATCACCCACAACTACCAGTGGCACAACCCCGGCTACCGCTCTTACGAAGACTTTTTGAGCCAGTTCAATGCCAACCAGCGGCGCAACATCAAGCGAGAGCGGGCTGCAATGGAAAAAAGCGGCCTAGAACTCAAGATTTACACAGGAGAGGAGATCACGCCCCGCCTGTTGTCTCTCATGTACGACTTTTACAGCAACACCTGCGCCCAATTTTGGAACTGGAGCAAATATCTCAATCGCCGCTTTTTCGAGTCTCTCTATCCCGACTATCGGGAGCGAGTTGTGCTGGTGGCCGGGGAACGGAATGCAGAAATTGTGGGGATGTCTTTTTGTATTCGTAAGGGAGATCGCCTGTTCGGGCGCTACTGGGGTTGTCGGGAGGAGGTGAAGTTTTTGCACTTTAACGTTTGCTACTACGAGCCCATTGCCCTCGCCATCCGAGAAGGGATCCGCAACTTTGATCCCGGCGCAGGGGGATCCCATAAGATTCGACGGGGATTTCCGGCCACGCCTGTGTACAGCTACCACCGCTTCTACAGCCGAAGGCTACAACAGGTTTTGGTGCCCTACCTAAACCGGGTTAACCCTCTCATGTTGGCCGAGCTGGAGAACGTGAATCAAAACGAGGTTCCTTTTCGAGAAGATGTTTTGCCTTCTCTATCTGCTTTGACCAAGGAGTGAACCACTTCATTGGATGGGGTTTTCAATCCCGTAAGCAGTTGGCGGCTGACATGCTTTTTGCCTTGCTACAGCTTTTTCCGGCAATGCTGACTCCAGCCAACACGACCTGACCTATGGTTATAGTTATTTCGAATTTCGGCGAAACAGCCTAATGGAACATCCGATCCCTTCCGGCCTTCCTGATCCCGTTAAACCTGGGGATCTCTTGGCGTTGGAGGTCACGGCCCTGACCCCCCAGGGAGATGGCATTGCCCACACGGTAGGACTTGGACAAGGGCGAGTGGTGTTTGTGTCCCAGGCGGTGCCCGGGGATCAGGTGGTGGCCCAAATAACCGAGATCAAGCGCAACTACTTGGTCGGGCGAATTCGGTCGCTGATTTCTCCCTCTCCCCAACGGGTGCGACCAGCCTGCATTGTGGCGGACAAATGTGGTGGCTGCCAATGGCAACATGTCAGCTATGCCCAGCAATTGGCCACCAAGCAGCAAATCCTCAGGGATGCACTGGAGCGGATTGGCGGTCTGACTCTGCCGCAGCCTGTCCCCATTTTGGGATCCCGGCAGCCGCTGCGCTATCGCAACAAGGTCACCTACCCCATGGCCAAACCGGAGGGCCAGCCCTTGCGCATGGGCTACTACCAACGGGGCAGCCACCGCCTGGTGAACCTCAACCAATGCCCCGTGCAAGACGAGCGGCTGGATGTGTTCCTGAGGGAAATCAAGCGGGATCTCCAAGAAACGGGCTGGAGTGTCTACGACGAAAGTCGTCACCAAGGTCATCTCCGCCACTTGGGTTTGCGCATCGGTCGCCGTACCCGCGAGGTGCTCCTGACCTTGGTCAGTTGCAGTCGTCGCCTGCCCCATCTGGAAAGCTGGGCCGAACGCTGGATGCAGCGCTACCCTGACCTGGTGGGGGTCTGTCTCAATCTCAACTCGGCCCGCACCAATGCCATCTTCGGCCCGGAGACTGAGGTGATTGCCGGTCGGGGGTCTTTGCGGGAGGAATTTGCCGGTTTTTCCCTCTGGATCGACAGCACCTCTTTCTTCCAGGTCAACACAGAGCAAGCAGAAGCCTTTTTTACCTGGATAGCCGACCAACTGAACCTGCGGGGAGAGGAAACCATCCTGGATGCCTACTGTGGCATCGGCACCTTAACCTTGCTGCTGGCGCAACGGGCGAAACGGGCGATGGGGGTGGAAGCTTTGCCGGAAGCGGTCGCCCAAGCCCGCTACAATGCCCAGTTCAACGGTATCGCCTCAGCCCAATTTTTCCAGGGCACGGTGGAACAGGTTTTGCCGACCCTGCCCCCTGCCGACATTGTGGTGCTGGATCCGCCGCGGCGCGGCTGCGACCGCCAAGTGCTCGAGACCCTAAAGCTGCGACGACCACCACGCATCGTCTACATTAGCTGTCACCCTGCCACTTTGGCGCGAGACTTGCAGATCCTACTGGCAGAGGGATCCTATCGCCTTACCCAATGGCGGGCGGCTGACTTCTTTCCCCAAACCGGGCATGTGGAGGGGGTGGCCTTTTTGGAGCGAGTTTGAAGAGTACGCACCCTGACCAAAAGGCGCGGCAAGCCCCGTCCTTCAGGGCGGGGAAGGATAGCGCCGACCGTAGCCGACGCCCTTTAAAAACGCAGTGTCGGCCAT
>NZ_JBSRZW010000031.1:0-43395 GCF_054058015.1 Thermostichus sp. MS-CIW-30 | reverse complement strand
AACGCCGGCAACTTTCGCAATGGGACGTGGTATCCGAAACTCACCCGAGGTTTGGCGTTCCGTGCATCCGAGGAGATGCCCAGAGAATGGGCACGCGGAACTGAGCTAATGCGGGTGAAAGACAGATGGTATGCCATCTTCCCTGAGCCCGTGAACGAGCAGTGTTCGTTAGCAAAGGGGGTGGTTGCGCTTGACCCTGGGGTAAGAAGCTTCCTTACAGGGTTTGATGGGGCAGGTTTTGTAAATATTGCCAAGGGGGACTTTGGCAGGATCGTTCGGCTGTGCTACCACCTAGACGATCTGCAATCTAGGCTGAGCAAAGCACCGAGACTCAAACGTAGGCGAATGCGGCAAGCGGCGTTTCGTCTGCGGGAGAGAATCAGGAACTTGGTGGACGAGTGCCATCGCAAGGTAGCGGCGTTCCTAACGGATAACTACCGATTGATATTCCTCCCCACTTTCGAGTCAGCCAAGATGGTTGCCAAGGCAGGGAGGAAGTTTGGTAGCAAGACAGCAAGGGCGATGCTCACCTGGGCGCACTATCGGTTCAAGCAGTTCCTGAAGTTTCAAGCCAAAAAGAAAAACGTGGTCGTCGTGGAAGTATCGGAGGCGTACACCAGTAAAACCTGTACCAAGTGCGGGCACATCCACACCAAGTTGGGTGGCGCAAAGGTGTTTAGATGCCCAAAGTGCAGCCATAGGCTACCACGAGATTGGCAAGGCGCTCTGGGTGTTATGCTCAGAGCTTTGCGGGATACCGCCTTTCTGTTCGGAAACGGACAGAATGCTATCGCTGCACCGTTGAGCAGTAATGGTCAGCAGTGTTCAGCGTAAATGTATCAGTTTTGCCTGCTGCATCAGAAGTTAACTGGGGATCCCCTGTCTGGGCAAGATGTCCATTAGGATGAGTTCCAGGGGCTGGCCAGCGCAGGGAACCGGCGTAAAGTGGGCAAAGTGGGATCTGCCGAGCGCTGGGTTATGGGGAAAGCTTCAACAAACTCGCAGGCGAGGTTGCAACACCATGGCACCGACTTGGCAAACGGATGGGCATACTTGGTTCCTTCTGCCCCCTCAACCCCGCGCCGTCGTTCACTTTCTGGGTGGAGCTTTTGTGGGAGCTGCCCCGCAAGTGTTCTACAGCCGCCTGCTGGAAGAACTGGCCCGTATGGGCATGGCCGTTGTTGCTACTCCCTACACCACCGATATCGATCACGCCCAACTGGCGCTCAGCGCAGCCCAATCTTTGCACAGAAGCCTGCAAAGCAAGGGTTTGCTGGAGTTGCCCCTGTTTGGTTTGGGTCATAGCCTGGGCTGTAAGTTGCAGATCCTCTCTTGTCTAGCCGTTCCTTCTCTGGGATCCCAGCGGCGAGGCAATATTTTCCTGGCCTACAGCAATGCCGGGCTAGATCGGGCTTTGCCATTGCTGCGGCTGTTGGCTCAAGCTTGGCCTCAACAACAGCTTGCCGATCTGTGGCGGATGTGGATGGGATCCTCCTCGCCACCTGTGAATCTGTGGTTAGAGTTCGAGCCTTCCCCAGCAGAAACCAACCGCTTAATTGAGGAGCAGTATCCGGTTAGACACAACCTGCTCGTAGAATTTCGACAGGATGATATTGACGACATTCCTCTGCTCTACCAACAGCTTTGCCGCAAGTATCAAGGCCACACCGAGTGGCAGCATCTCGAGGGGGATCACCTCACTCCACTGGGTTTTAGCTATCCTTTCCAAGTCGGGCAAGAGTTCAGCCCCATCGATGCTTTTGGACAGTTGATCTACCAGAACCTACTGGCCCCCAATCACCAGATGATTCGAAGCATTCAAGCCTGGCTAGCAACCCAATTGGCCTAGTCAAGCCAGCTCAAATCGGAGAGCAGATCTTGAGAGTAGGAAGAGGGGGACTGCGCTTGCAGATGAAACAACATCTGCAGGGTATCGCTCATCAAAAAGTAACAGGTCAAGACGCCGCCGGCAGCCACAGCCACCAGTGTCCCTGCCAACATGCGCGAGAACTCCTGACTCTGAAAAGCCTGCTCCATCAAGCGCAGCGCCCAGAATCCCAGGAGGACAACAATGGCAAGGATGATCAACATATCGTAATTTATTGTAACAAGCCTGCTGCTCAACGGCCATTGACAGAATTGAATAAGAACATAGGGACTCCCCTTGTCCCTCATGCTCCATGACTCTGAGTCAGCTAGAAATCGCAGGAGCCCCGCACTGTACCCATAGGGTCAGTGTCGGGAGGAATGCGGAAGTTATGATAGAACCATGACCCACGTCCTGACCGTCTCCTGCAAGCTCAAGGCGTCCCAGTCGCAAGCCGCAAAGTTGGATGCGACAATGGATGCCTTTGTGCAGGCGTTGAACTGGGTCAACCAAAACACACCAGAAAAAGTAGTCAACGCAGTCAAACTCCAGTCCCTTTGCTATTACCAGATTCGCGCTCGGTTTGGCTTGTCCAGTAATCTGGCCCAGCAGGTCTGCAGACGGCTGGCCGGTGCCCGTAAAGTTGCCCGACAGAAAAACCGTCCGGTCAAAGCGTTCAAGAGAGGCTTTGCGACCTACGATGCCCGTATCTTTTCGTTCCGCGAGAAAGACTGGACGGTGTCGCTGACCACGGTGGAGGGTCGGGAGCGCTTTGAGCTGGCGATTGGCCGCTACCAGAGAGAACAGTTGGCAGGCTCCAACCCCAAATCCGCCACTCTGGTCAAGCGTAAAGACGGTTCCTACTCTATTCAGATCTGTGTGGAAGCGGAGCCATCCCCACCGCAACGCACGGGCAGAGTGCTGGGGGTGGACTTGGGGAGGACGGATATTGCCCATACGTCAGACGGGGACAATTGGAATGGACAGCAGTTGAACAGAGTCCGAGACCACTACTCCAAGCTGAGGGCGGCACTCCAACGCAAAGCCAGTAAGGGCACCCGCAGTTGGCGGCGCAGATGCAGAGAACTGTTGCAACGGCTGTCTGGCAAGGAGAGGCGCTTTCAGGCGTGGGTCAATCATCGCATCTCCAAAGCTATTGTCTCTAGGGCAAAGGCGACAAACAGCGCTATTGCTCTGGAAGACTTGACAGGGATCCGGGAAAGGGTCAATCAACAGCCACGCAGCAAAGCCGAACGGCGCAGGGCCAACGGTTGGGCGTTTTATCAACTCCGTCAATTTTTGGAGTACAAGGCTCTGCGTGCGGGGGTTGCTCTGATTCTTGTTCCGCCTGCCTACACGTCGCAGACCTGCCACCGGTGTTTGCACATTCATCCCGACCCTGCGCAATCCTACCGCAGTGGCAAGTCGTTCAAGTGTGGGCACTGTGGATGGGAAGGGGATGCGGATTTGAATGGTGCGAATGTGATTGCGCTTTTGGGGGCTGCTGTAAACCAGCCTAGAGGTTCGTGGTTGGCTTGCCAACTGCAGGGCTACCGAAAGCCCGCCCTGTACTGCGAAGCAGTCAGGGTCGGGTAGTTTACGAGCTGATGTGGCTGATTCAGGTGGGGCTGTTGCGGCGGGAAGTGGATGGGCAGGGGATCACCGACCGGTACCGTCTGGCACCTCTGGGTCGGCAGTTGCTGCAAGATCTGGAGAGGGATGAAACTTTTGCCGGGATCTCGGCAAGCTGGGCAGACCACCTGCAGAATAGGCTGACCCGCTGGCGGCTGCTCCCCTGAGGATCCCCTACACTGGATCCAACGTTCAACGCTGCTCCTGAGGTGGGACATGGTACGGCCAAGGTTGATGCGTGCGCCCGGATCCCTGGCACTCCAACGTCCACTCCAAACCTCTTTGCATCGGCGCAGCCAAGCAATTAACCGGCGCAGCAAGTCTATCTACCGCAAAACCCGCTCCCTCTACCGACGCAACTTGCCCCTTTATCTGCGCAATTTGCTGTTGCAATACCGCACCAGCCTTATCTACAACCTCAAAGCCAGGCCTGTCAGCAGAACCCGTCGAGGATAGCAAGCCCCCCTCTGGATCCCAGCACAACAGTCTTCACCCCGTCGGAGTTGGTGATGGAGATTGTCCACCCCCAAGCCTGTGTAACCCCGTAGGAGGGGTACTTCTTGCAGGAGACTATTGGATTGTGAAGCGGCCAACTCCCACCTTCTCGCCATTGACATGAATCTCGACGCGGTAGCGGCCGGTGTAGGGTTGGCTGAAGCTCAGAAAGCCTCGCACGGTATCGGCCAAGGGATCCCAGGGAACATCTAGCCTGCGGATCAGTTGCTCGCCCCCAGCTTCTCCGCCCTCGTAGTACCAGAGCATCTCCACCTTGGCGTTGGCAGGAAGGTTGCCCACCGGCAAGATGGCCCAGATCAAGGTGTCAGTGGTCTTGAACTCGGTTGTGGCCTCGCCAGGGCTGCCGTCCCCCCGACCTCGGTACAGGCCGATTGTCCTTAGCCCCGCCTCTTTGGGGATCTCTCCGCTGTAGGCACGGGCATCCGCCTGCGCTTCCTGACCTAGGCGATCCAGCTCGGCCAGCAAATCTTCCTGCTGCTTCAGGGCATCGGTTGCTTCCTGCAGCCACCGGGCGATCTGCCGCTCTGCGGTTGGGGCTTCCGAAACCGGGGAAGAAGGCTGTGCAATCGCCCCGCTGAGGTTGCGAATGGGAAAACCCTGAGCTGTCCCCACCTCGCTGCCCAGTAAGTTCAGCCAGCGGCTTCGCACTTCGGACGTCATCTCTGGCTTTGCGGCATAGGCAATGCGCACACTGCCGCTTGGGCCTCGGGTGATCCGGCCAATCTCATGTTCCTCAACTCCACTCACCGTTCCACGACAGCCAGCACTGCGAAACTCGTAGAGCACATCTTCTTCGCTCTCCCGATGGAACTCCCAAGTCGTTTGGGGACAGTTGGCCAGGAGGTTGTCCCGCATGTGGTTGGCAAGAAAGCGCGGCGATCCCTCGACATGAACGTCCATGACGGAGAGCATCTCTCTCCAAGAGGCCAAGCTCTCTCCGGGCCGTGTGAGAAGGGTTAGAGTAACCCCTTCTAGGACTTGATGATCGGCGAAAACCCATTCCCTCGAATCCCCTTCGATAACAACGTTTCCCGAGGGGCTGATGAAAGCGGATGCAAACAGCAGGCCGGCAAAAAGATTCAACACAATGCCCTTCCTTATCCTGGGATTTGCACCTGAAAACGGGACAGGAGAGCTTTCAAACTGCTCACTGGGCAAGCAAAGAAGGGCTGAACAAGGTCGTTGCCGTTTACAAGGCTCACCTCAGAAGAATCTTGATAGATTCCTATAGCTTGATTTTGCTAACCTTACCCAAATGTTATTGACTCCCTAGAACGCCGACTAGCTTAGCACAATTTAGCTCAATTCTGAACCCTATTATGCAGAAATGTTGTGTTTTTCTGATGAGTATATCCATTTACATTGAAAAGACAGCAGCCTGTTCGTTCAGAAACCTCATGGCAATTGAAAGCTGGTTACTGTAGTAAGTCACTGCGGCCAACTGAAGAGGAGATCTTTCCGGTAATTAGCCAGTTATCCCCCAAGGTCTCCAGCCGCGGCTCCACCAGTTGCCAGCTTTGGTTGACATCAGGGATCCCCTCGCCTGCTACCGGGGTTGGCGCAGCGGCTCCCCCCAGGATCTTGGGAGCGATAAAGGCGGCTACTTTCTGGATCGCCCCATCTTTGAGGGCTGCCCAGGCCAGCGTGCCCCCGCATTCCCAGAGGGCGCTCAGACACCCCCGCTGAAAGAGCACTTGTGCCACCCGCGAGGGGGTTACCTGGGGCAGATGCAGCAGCTCCACCCCCTGCTTGGCCAGGGATCCCCACAAAGGATGGGTTGCCACAGCTTCTGTGATCACCAACGTCGGCGCTTCTTCCACCTGCCACAGATGGGCGACGGGAGGTAGGTTCAGGGAACGGCTGAGGACCACCCGCAACGGCTGGGATCCCTGCAACTCCGCCAGGCGACAGGTGAGGCGCGGGTTATCCTGCCAAACGGTTCGGGATCCAACGATGACGGCATCATGCCAGGCCCGCTGTTGGTGTACCCACTGCCGCGCCGGAGAGTTGCTGATCCAGCGGCTGTGGCCGGTGGCGGCGGCGCTCTTGCCATCCAGGGTCATGGCGTATTTCAGCAGGCCGAAACACTGTTGCCGCACAATGGCGAAGGCAAACCCCTCGTTCAGCTCCTGGCACTCCCGCTCCAGCACTCCCACTGTCACGTCGATCCCCGCCTCCTGCAGGCGGCGGATCCCTTTGCCAGCCACCAAGGGATTGGGATCCTGCATCCCCACCACCACCCGCCGGATCCCGGCGGCCAGGATGGCCTCGGTACAAGGGGGAGTGCGCCCATAGTGGTTGCAGGGCTCCAGGTTGACGTAGAGCGTTGCGCCTCTGGCCAGGGATCCCGCCTGTTGCAGAGCCAACACCTCGGCATGAGGCTGCCCTGCCCCCGGATGAATGCCTTCTCCCACCACCCGATCCTCCTGCACGATCACGCAGCCCACCCGTGGATTGGGAGAGGGACGCTGAGGTGTGGAACGGGCCAGGGATAGACACCGTTCCATCCACTGCTGATCCGAAATCATAAAATGGGCATCCGCTCCAGAGCGGCTCAAGCCGGTGACAAGGCTGCCAACTTGCGGTTGAAAGCTGCAATTGCCTTGGATTCTAGCTCTACCACCTGCAATGCGTAGTCGCGGGCGCGGGCCTTTTGTTCGTTGCTGACAATCTCTCCCGAACGCAGGCGATCCAACAAATCGAAGGGATCCAACACCTCATCCATCGGGAAGCGGCCCAGATGAATCATGATCGGCAGGCGATATTCCTCCCCGAGAATCAGAGCGGAAGTGAGTGTGGGCGATTCCGTCTCTCCCGGCCTGAGGGTGGGGCGAGCCTTGAGGCCAACCACCACCTGGCGATGGGTCTCGATCACTGCTCTGGCCCGATCCAGATCTTGATTTTTCCAATCCACAGCCAGCCTGAGGCGGTGGGCGATGAAATCCGCAGTGGCGATGTAGAGCAGAGAAGGATCAAAGCATAAACCCGCGTCTGGGCAGTTGACGCCACCGTTGCACAAAACGCCGGGAAGGTGATCCCCGCCTCCACCACCGTGGTCACCCCTGAGCGGATCCCCGCCTCATCCGCAGGCAGACAAAAATCCCCCACCGACGTGAAAACCCAGTTGCCCGATCTCGTCCAATCCCTGGTCGGGATCCAGCAGATGTGCGTTGATAAACAGGGTGGCAGCCACCAGAACTCCTGTCAACAAGGCGTTAGACCGGTATTGCGGCAAGGTAAAACACTTTTTTCTTGCAATTTGTAGGCTCAACTACAAAATCCGACGCGGAGAAGACCGCAATCTGAGCGTGATACCTGCTACATCTGCCGTTTCGACAAACAGGCTCTAATATTGGGATGGTTATTCTAGGAGCTGCCTTCATGACCTCTTCCCCCCACCTGACCGCTGCAGAGGGGGCAGCGGGTTCTGCCAACGGGCTAAAGGAGGCATCCCTGTTTGGGGAACGGGATCCCTTGGCCCATTCCCTTCAAGTCAACGAAGCCTTCAACCGCAGGAACAACCTGTTGAACCGTCGCCTGCAATTGGTGGAAGAACTCTGGGAATCGGTGATCCTGCAGGAGTGCGGTCAGTCTCTGGTGGATCTGTTGCAGCGACTGCGTTCCATGTGTTCCCCAGAAGGACAAGCCCTGGAGTACCCGATCCCAGAGGTACTACAAATTATCGAGTACCTCAGCCTCGACGCCACCATCCAAACGGCACGGGCCTTTGCCCTCTTCTTCCAGTTGATCAATATTGTTGAACAGCACTACGAACGGGCAGAAGACTCGGACATGCGCATGGTGGATAGCCAACAACGTACCGTGCGAGAAAACGAAAAATTTGAACGGCTGTTCCCTTACCTGCGGGCTCAAGGGGTGCCGCCGGGCCTACTGCGCAGATTGCTGGAGCAGTTGCACATTCGCATGGTCTTTACCGCCCACCCCACCGAGATCGTCCGCCACACCATCCGCGAGAAGCAACGAGCTTTCTCTCGCCTGCTCGGCCAACTGGATTGGGCAGAACAAACCCAGCCTTTGCAGGCCCAGATGATAAAAGAACAGATGGCGGAAGAAGTTTTGCTTTGGTGGCGCACCGACGAGTTGCATCAGTCCAAGCCGACTGTTTTGAACGAAGTCGATTACACCTTGCACTATTTTGAAGAGGTGTTGTTTCAGGCCATCCCCCTGCTGCACGAGTACCTCAGCCGCAGCCTGAAAAAAGCTTTTCCCAGCGTCGAGCCGCCGCCGGCAGGATTTTGCAACTTCGGCTCATGGGTAGGCGGGGATCGGGATGGCAACCCTTCCGTCACCGCCGATGTTACCTGGCAAACGGCTCGCTATCAGCGCAACCTCATCCTGGGCAAGTACATCGAATCGGTGAAGGCTCTCACCAAAACCCTGAGCATTTCCCTGCACTGGGGGGATGTGGACAGCCAACTGCTGGATGCCCTTGAGCAGGATCACCGCCTCATGCCTGAGGTTTACGAATCGTTTTCGCTGCAATACCGCCAAGAGCCCTACCGCCTCAAGCTCAGCTACATTCAGCGGCGGCTGGAGTTGACGCGGGAGCGCAATCGCAACTTGGCCGACTCCGCTTGTTTGCCCACCCCTCCCCCTGTGGACAACGCCTATGCCAACGCAGAAGAATTTCTGGCCGACTTGCAGCTTATCCAGAAAAGCTTGAAAAACAGCGGCCTTTCCTGCCGTCAGTTGGATCATCTCATTCAACAGGTACAGGTGTTTGGCTTTCACCTGGCCCATCTGGATATCCGCCAAGACAGCAGCTACCACGAAGCCGCTCTCACGGAGATTTTCGAGTACTTGCGCATTTTGCCGCGTCCCTACAACGAGATGACGGAAGAGGAAAAAACCGCCTTTCTCCTGCAGGAGCTACAAACACGTCGGCCTCTGATACCGCTGGAGATCGCCTTTTCCGAGAAAACGGCAGAGCTGATCGCCACCTTTCGCACCCTGCGCCGCATGCAGCAGGAATTCGGCTTGGCCATTTGCCAAACCTATGTGATCAGCATGAGCCGCCAGTTGAGCGACCTGTTGGAGGTGCTGCTGATGGCCAAGGAGGTGGGGCTCTACGATCCCATTAGCGGTCGCGGATCCCTGGCGGTGGTGCCGCTGTTTGAGACCGTCGAAGACCTGAAGCGGGCCCCGGAAGTTTTGCGGCAGTTGCTGGAGATCCCTTTCTATCGCCAGTACTTGGCTCAGCAGGGAAATCTGCAGGAGGTGATGCTGGGCTACTCCGACAGCAACAAAGATTCCGGCTTTTTGAGCAGCAACTGGGAGATTTACAAAGCTCAACAACGCCTGCAGACGGTGGCCGAATCCTATGGCGTGAAGCTGCAAATCTTCCATGGCCGGGGCGGTTCGGTGGGCCGTGGGGGGGGCCCGGCTTACGAGGCCATCTTGGCTCAGCCAGGGCGCAGTGTGGGGGGCCGCATCAAAATTACCGAACAGGGAGAGGTGTTGGCCTCCAAGTATTCCCTCCAGGATCTGGCCATTTTTAACCTGGAAACCGTCACCAGCGCCGTGATCCAGGCCAGCCTACTGCGCACCTACCCCAACGATCTGCACGAGTGGTCGCGCCTGATGGAATCCTTGGCGGAGCGCTCCCGGCAGGTGTACCGTAACCTGGTCTACGAGCAGGAGGGCTTTGTGGAGTTTTTCCACGAGGTCACCCCCATTGAAGAGATCAGCCAACTGCAGATCAGCTCCCGTCCCGCCCGCCGCAGCGGTAGCCAAAAAGACATCGGATCCCTGCGGGCCATTCCCTGGGTATTCAGTTGGACGCAAAGCCGCTTTCTCCTGCCGGCCTGGTATGGAGTTGGCACCGCCCTACAGGAATACGTGGCCAGGGGCGAGCACAACCTCAACCACCTGCAGCACCTGTATCGCGAATGGCCTTTCTTCCGCATGGTGATCTCCAAAGTGGAGATGACTCTGGCCAAGGTGGATTTGCAAATAGCGCGTCACTACGTGCGGGAGATGAGCTCTCCAGAACGTCTAGAGCGGGCGATGGAGCTGTTTGAGTGTATTGCCCAAGAAATGCACCGCACCCGCACAATAGTGCTGCAGATTACGGGTCACAGCGAACTGTTGGAGAACGACCCTTATTTGAAGCGCTCGGTGCAGTTGCGCAACCGCTCTATTGTGCCCCTCGGCTTTATCCAAGTCTCCCTCCTCAAGCGCCTGCGAGAGCATCAGGGATCCCGCACCGGACGAACACGCTACGACCGAGCTGAACTTCTGCGTGGAGCTTTACTTACCATTAACGGCATTGCCGCCGGGATGCGCAACACAGGCTGAGGGATCCGACTAATTGACCCTGGCGCTGCTTCTATCAAGTTCAGATCGGCATTGAGAGCCTATCAGAACAGATCGTCATCATACTCTTCTGGCTCCACCTCTACTGGCTCTACTTCGACAACGCGGCGGGAAGGACGGCGGGGGGGTTCATCTGCGTAGCTTTCCCCTTGGTCTTGGGGCAACCGTGGGGGACGGCGACGAGTAGCTGTACCTGTGCTGCGCTCTTCCTGCACATCCACATCCTCTGGATACTCTTCGGTGGCAGGACGACGGGGGCGGCGGGCCTCTGGCGGCGGTGCTGGTTCATCGTAGTCCGTATCCTGACGCGGGCGGACCCCTGGCTCCTCGTAATACTCATCCCCTTCGGGTCGGCGGCGGGGACGCACACGGGTATCGCTGGTCAGTTGGGGCCGCGGGCGACGGCTCGGCTCTGCGCTGCCTTCGGGAATGGAGCGGGTGGAGGAGGTGTCGCGAATACGGGATCCCTCGGCTCGAGTGGAAACCGTGCGTCCTTGGGCATAGCCATCCGGGGGATAGGTGCGGCTGAAGCCTTGCCGCCGAACGGTCGGACGAGCCCCGCCCACCTGCCGTGCTTTTTCGCTTAAGAGAATCCGCAAACGGAAGGTTTCGATGGCAAACCAGCCGGCCATCACCGCCAGCAACACCTGCGCAAAGAACAGCAACGGGATGAGCCGCTGACCTTCCAAGAGCAAGCAGACGGAATAGATCAGGCCCATCGTGGCAAAAATCACGTCATACTCAGCGGAGGCCTCTCGCTTGATGAACCGAACCGCGAAGATGGCTCCACTGGCAATCGCCACCAGCGCTGCCATCAAGAAGTAGGGGCTTTGGGTGAGAAACATGCCAGGGATCCCTAAACGATGAAGACGGGAGAGCGTTGAGCCTTACCCATTCCACAGCCGATCCTAGCATTGATCCTCCTGGTGGCACGGACAACAAAACCCAGGTTTGGGTGTAGGGACGGGATCCCTCTTCAATAAAAGGGATCGGTGCTAAAATCGGCAGCATCTTCCTGCATGTTCCATGCTGTATTTGGCACGGGTACACAAAAAAAGTCTCTTCGGCCAGGGGGAGCTGCAGCTCTTGGCCCGGCAGGCCGAGGACGGGGTTTGGATGCCGCTGCGCAAGCCAGAAGGGGTCACCTGCAAAGAGGTTGGCCCTTACAACATTGGGGTGTTGCTGCTGGTTGAGCTTTCGGAAGAGCGGCAGGTACGGCGGGTGGAAGAGGCAGCCATGAAGCTGGTGGAGATGTTGCACAACCTATCCCGAACCCACAGTCTGGTGGATCTGTCGGAGATTGAAAGCTGGCGGCAATCCTTGACTCGGCAAAGCCAAGAGCTGAGCCGTCGCGAAGCAGAGGTGGCCGCTCGCCAAGAGCAACTGCAACAGTGGGAAAACCGTCTGCGAGAAAAGCTGTCTCCTTGAGCTCTCAGATCTACTCTTATCTTAAGTAGAGTCATTTTAAGCTAATTGAGAAGCCCCCCAAGTGCTCTGTGCCGCTGCCATCACCCCATCTCCCAAAAAGAAAGGGGAGCTGGATGGAAATGTTTCATACCTGTTTAAAATGACTGTAAGTCCAAGTAAGTCTATGAGTGAATCTGGATGTTCTGCGCCTTCCCAAATCAGTAGTGATACGACCCGGATCAACTTGAGTTAAGCCATTCTTTTCCCCCAGAATAAGCGGGGCAAATCCGGGATCCATCATGCCCCACGTTGCCCATGGCAACAGACTGTCCCACCTCCAGTGTAGAAATCCCCCGACTTTAGTCGGTGAGAGTGTCAACCCTGTGCTGGTGCTGTATGGATCGATCAAACAGTGCTGAGATCTGGCCTTAACTCGCGGGCACCTCGCAGATAAACATGCTGCATGTCCGCTTGAGCAAGTGGAGTATTCAACTGGATCAAAACCCGAATGCAACGGGGTAAGTCGCCGCTCACCTCCATCTGTTGCACATCCAACAGAGGCACCGACTCCCAGCCAGGGCGACGACGGGCAAATTGGGCAGGAAAAGCTGCATTTAAATCAGGAGTAACAGAAAAAATAACGCTGACCAACTCAGCCGGATCGAAGGCGTTGCGGTGCTCTAGCGTATCCAGCAGCTCAGCCACCGCCGCGCCAATGGCCTCGGCACTGTTTGTAGGTACGGTGATGGCTCCCCGAATTGCTCTGACTCGCCACCCCAATGGCCACACCCTCGTGCGCTTGAGCTCGCCTCGCTTCCAGAAAATTATACAGACTCATCTCTACTGGGATCCCATCCCTCTGGGGAAAACCAGCCCCCATCGCCTAGCTGGGCTGCAGGAGCTTTTCCAGGATCTGCTCGTGGCTGAGGCCGGAGTCCACCCAGGCTTCTCCCTCTTTGAGGCGGGCAGCAGCGGTTACGACAAACAAATTGCTCTTCGCTCCCAAAGCCTCGCTGGCGGTTTGCACGCAGAGCAAATCCTGGCCGGTTAGCTGGCTAAACCAGGTGGCCAACAGCCCTGCCTCCAAAAAGCCCATCGGACGCTTGAAATGGGGAGGGGTGACAGCAGCGAAGGGGGAATTGCGAATCGACACCACCAGGACTCCCTGATCTTTGTAAGTCCAGTCGATCTCGATCAATCCCCAGCCATGAGTTTTCCAAGCTTGTCTCAGACTTTGCAGGAAAAGGCCCATCTCCAGCTCGGCCAAAGGCTTCTGGTAGTAGTCGGAGAGTTCTTGGGCAAAACGGCGGAAAAACTCCTTGCCCCACATCCGACCACAGTTGCGCAATACCAAACGAGCAGCCTGGCCAGTCTCGTATTCCAGGCCCGTGTAGATGCCCCGCAGCAATGCCTCTGGAAGGGCCAAGAGACGCTCACCGTGGCGACTTTCCAGCAAGCCCGATTCCAAATCGCTTCGCAGATAGGCGCTGGGTGCATAGTAGTTGGCCAAAACAGGCGTATAGGGATCGAAGTTGACTGAGCCATTGGAGATAGAGCTGGTGCCGTTCATAAGGGATCCCCTGGTTATCCAATCCAAGTCGTTATTGAGCTCTAAGCATCCAAATAGGAGCAGGGTGCAGTTGACAGTTCGTTGGTTGTTGAGCTGGGAGAACGGTTGTTTACGCTCCAAATCTTATGGCGATCCCTCCAGCAATTGAATACCCCTTGGGCAGATTTACTACAACGCTAACATTAACTCCAACGACACTGAAGTCTCCGGCTAGTTGAGATAGAGCGCTCTAGCACCGAAAAATGCAAAAAGCAAAAAAGTATCTAGCTCTAAAACAGCAAGGCCACCTGTACCTGGGTGATTAAGGGGCGGATAAACTCCAACTCTCCAGGGGCCAGATGGTCTCTCAGCTCCTGCTGGAAAATCCGATAGGCAACCTCATAAACCCTCTGCAGCCCGTACAGGCGCACCTCTTCTTCCATCCACTCGATCAGCCGCTCCTTCAGGAGGTTTTCGTCCTGCAGCAACATGGCCATAGCGCTGTGACGCAGCAGCAACAGCAGGTGTCGCCGGCACAGATCCAACACTTGGGGAGAAAGGTCGGGCATCTCCTTTTGCAGGGCATCTAGGGTTTTGCTCACCACCTGGCTCTCCCGTTCCCGCAAAACTCGGTACACATGTTGTCGTTTTGGCCAGCCGAGAACATAGGCCTTCAGATGCTCCAGCTCCTCTGGCTTGAGGTAGCGGGCTTCCGACTCGATCAGCATCTGCTCCAAGGGGCTTACCATCTCGCTTCTTCCGGATGTCAGTGGGTGCTAGGAGACTCAAAACAAGCTGAACAGATCTGCCAAGGTGATCTGTTCTTCTGCCGGCTCGGGTTCTGGTGCTGCCGACAGGGATCCCAGAGAATGCGCGGCCAAACTCAGGGGATCCCCCGCCCAGGGGATGGAACCAAAATGCTCCCGCACTTGCAGAAAAGGCATTGGCAGAGAGCGCATCTGTAGGGGGCGGTTATCCCAATTTAGACGGGCAAAAAAGCTCTGCACCGAATCTTCTAAAGCAATCTTCCAGGTCATGCCTTGGCTACTCCCTGGCCTGAACGCAATTTTTGGGCAATTTCGCTGGCACTGGCCCCTTCGTTTAGCCAGAAGGCAGCCGCATCGATGCGATCTTTGCTGCCGAGCAAAAACTTGCAGTAGCTTTCTCCCATGGAGTAGCACTGGATCTCGATGCAGTTCAGTTGCCGTTCCACCATGGTGCTAAAAAAGCCGGCAAACAATCCGGCGTAAAGATGACAGACAGGTTTGCCCACATCCCCCAGGGTGCGGGCCACGGCGGAGTCAAAGAGGTTGATGAAAATAAACCCTTGCCGCCGACTCTCGGTTTCTACCTCCCAGCGCCCCCATCCTTGCGAGGTCAGAGGCCACCACCAGGTTTCCAAGAGAAACATGAGATTACTCTGCTTGGGCTGGCGCCGATATTCCTCCTCAAACCAGCGGGAAAAATGGAGGGCATCGTTGCGTCCCCACTCTCGGCCAATGGTGTACATCAGAGAAGCCGAGGCATCTCCCACTTCTTCCTCCAGGCCCTGCTGTAAACCCAGGATAAAGTCTTCGCTCACCAAGACATTGCGGGCGCCCGTCCAGTCCACAAGGGATCCCTGGGAGAGATTAAAGCGGAAAAAGTCTTCGCGGCTGTAGTGGTTATGCCGTTGGGCGGCAGGCTGAAGAGGTATCTCAATGGGGGTAGTCGTCATGGTTGGGTGAGGAGAGATCAGATTTTTTAACACTCCTTATCATACCCTTCTTAATTGGCATTTTTACCAAAAAACTGGGTCTAAAGCCTCGTCCTCAAGGCCTACGGCCCGCTGACGCAGTTGCAACAGCGTTGCGGAGCAATGGGGGACGGCTTTGGGATAGACTCAGGGCGACGGCAGGGTAGTCAACCGCTCCAAAAACCCAGCAGGAGTGGGTCAACTGGAGAAAACTGCCCTCAGAGGGAGACAGAAAAGCCCTGAGTTGTTGTAAAGATTTATTCAAAAATTGGGAAGAAGAGCTGTACAGGGATCCGGAGCAGTACTTAAGACTGAGGCCTGACCTTGATGAAAGCAATGGCAGACCGCCACAGCAGCGACTCCCGCCCCTCGGCATCGGCTAAACAGAGGCAATCGGGATCCTGCCAGCGCAACTGGCCGACGAAGACATCTCCGGTATTGAGTTTGACCTCGAGGGTTTCCCGATCCTTGATGACCTTCTGCAGGCGACGCACGCTCGGGATCCCGGTGTTGAAATCGGTCACGACAGCCCTATCAGCCAGCGAGAAACGGTATGTCAGCAAGCCCACTGCCCCCAGTATAGGGGATCCCTGCCGCTTCCCACTGCCCCTCCACCACACTTCCACAACTTGGGCTCAAAACTCGCCCTCATCTTTGCCCATTTTTTCTGCTGGCGAGTACTATGTAGGGGGGATGGCGCTTAGAAAAGCGGTAAACCTTTCGAGTTCGCCGTCTTTTTTAAGCGAATCTACGGGTGTTCTCCCCGAAAAAAGCCAGCACAATAGGGCTAGGGTGATAGAGGGTGCGGCTGTCGCCCTAGGGAAGGTGAATCCTCAGCTGGGATCCCTTCTACATGCCATTTTGCCGCCGAGTTGTCTGTCCTTTTCAACCCTCATCAGTATCAGCAGTATCAGTGCAGGAGAGATCGTTATGGCAGTAGAGAAAGTGAACTCCTCGTCCAGCTTGGCCGAAGTGATCGATCGCATCTTGGATAAAGGTATCGTGGTCGATGCCTGGGTGCGGGTTTCTTTGGTTGGGATCGAGCTGTTGGCCATTGAAGCCCGCGTCGTTGTGGCTTCTGTGGAAACCTACCTGAAGTACGCTGAGGCTGTGGGTCTGACGGCTACTGCTGCTGCCCCTGCCGTCTAAATCTGGCCCAATCACTCAATCCCCTTGCCTTCAATACCGTGATGGTTTGACTGGTCATGGGTCTTGGGCGGGGGTCTGGAGCTGGCCGCTGTGAAGGCTCTCGGAAAGCGAGGCAGGGATCCACCTCTGGTCTCTGCCTTGCTCTCATGGGTTTCGTTCAGGGATCGAGTCTTGCAGACGTGTTGGGCTGCAGACTGGCATGATAGCTGGATATCGAGTTTGAAGGGGCAGAGAAGCTGTATCCACTCAAGCATTGAAAACGACGTGAGGGATTGGAGATCATGAGTTTGCAGGAACAATGGGCCATGGCCCGCAGCCAGCGGGTGGCTCAGAATCGAAGTTTGTTAAGCCGATCCCGGCAGCAGCGCCTAGAGCAGCACCAAGCCCTGATGGTTGAGCTGGGGCAGCGCCGCCAGCAACGACAAGAAGCAATACGGCACCAGACGGAGCAAACCCGCAGCCAATTGCAGAAACTGAGGCAGGAGCGGGCTGTGAGGCGCTCCCTGGACGAATGCTCCCGTTCGGAAGCGGCGGCTCAGCGGGCCAAGTCGGTGGCAGAGAGTCTGGCTCGCCTGGAGCAGGAACGAGCTGCTCAATCGGAAGCCAGCCGGCAGCAATTGCAGGCTTTCCGGGCTAACTTGACTGCGGCTGTGGAGCATTTGCTGAGCACCTATACGCAGGCTCGGCAGGCGATGGCCGACAAAACTCAGCAAGCGCGGCAGTCTTTTTGCGCCGATTTGCGGCAGTGGGTACAGGCTCTCCGGCAAATGGCTCGACAGGAGCTGGCTCAGATGGCTCAGGAACAGCAAGCCCAGGCCCAGGCCCTGCGGAGATCCCTGGCCACTTTCCGGGCGGAGTTGCATAAGCAGGTGTGGGGCAATGGGATCCCTGTCCTCATCCCAGAACCTGAAGTCTCCACTTCCAGTGCAAGCTCTAACAGTGCCGTTGCGACTGCCGGTGAGGCGCCAATATCTGCCTCTG
Source organism: Thermostichus sp. MS-CIW-30 (assembly GCF_054058015.1). NCBI lineage: Bacteria > Bacillati > Cyanobacteriota > Cyanophyceae > Thermostichales > Thermostichaceae > Thermostichus > Thermostichus sp. MS-CIW-30. The sequence continues at coordinate 26,223 of NZ_JBSRZW010000031.1, read as the reverse complement.
ACTCAACGCCCATAGCCGAAGACCAAGCCCCGGTGGAGCCGCCTGCTCCCGTCTCTGTTCCCCAGCCCCAGCCCTCGGAGGGTTTAATAACGCCTGAACCCCCTGAAGTTCCGCCTACTGTCGAGAAACAGGTGGATCCCATCCTTGACTATGTCAACAAGTATGTGAGTGATCTACAAGCGCAGGATCCCAACTTGACCCTGCTGCAGGTAATTGGGGATCGGGAACGGGTGCGGGATTTGTTGGCCCGCGGCGCGGTGGATCTGGGGTTGGATCCCTCGGAAATCTTGGCTACGCTGCGGCGCATGGTGTCGGGGACGGTCGCAGTTTAGTTGTGCCGAGCGCAGGAAGAACATCCAGGCTATAGTCAAGGCAAAGGAGTCTAGGGCAGCAAAGAGGTTGAGTATCTCCATGGCCACGGTTCTGCAGGCGCGTCCCCGCCAGTTCGTGAACACCCCCTACATTGAGCGGATTACCCGCCGCGCTTTGCGCTATTTGCAATCGGGCTTTGCGGTGCATTTGCGGGGGCCTTCGGGTACGGGCAAAACCACTTTGGCGATGCATCTGGCCAGCCTGCTGGGCCGCCCCATCATGCTGATCTATGGGGATGACCGCTTCGATTCTTCCGACCTCATCGGGGGGCGCACCGGTTTTACCCATCGGCGGGTGGTGGACAACTTCATTCACTCGGTGGTGAAGACGGAGGAGGATGTGCAGCAGCGCTGGGTGGATGCCCGCCTCACCTTGGCTTGCCGAGAGGGGTTTACCCTCATCTACGACGAGTTCAATCGCTCCCGCCCTGAGGCCAACAATGCTCTCCTGAGTGCCTTGGAGGAGAGGCTGCTGGTGTTGCCGCCGGACAGCAACCGCTCGGAATATCTGCGGGTGCATCCCCAGTTCCGGGCCATTTTTACCTCTAACCCGGAGGAATATACCGGGGTTCACAGGGCCCAAGATGCGCTGCTGGATCGGATGATCACCATCGATATGGGGGAGCCGGACATCGAGACCGAAAAGGAGATTCTCACCTCGCGAATAGGCTTATCCGGCCCCGACGCCCTCAAGATTGTCCACATTGTGCGGGCTTTTCGCCGCAAGTTGGATCTGACGCGCCACCCCAGCCTGCGCAGTTGTTTGATGATCGGGCGCATTGTCAAGGAACATGAGCTGGCGGTCAGCAAAGAGAATGCCGATTTTCGCGCTTTGTGTGCGGATGTGCTGTTGCCGCGAGCCGGCAAGCGCTATGAAGAGGGATCCCAGCTGCTGAATTATCTGCTAGACCAACTGCCTGGCTGAGTCTTTTGCCTGTTGGTACGCTTTGGAGGTCGATTAACCCTGTGCCGATTAGCTCTCAACCCTTGACCACGGCTACTCACGGCTCCTCGCTGGCCGATGTGTTGGAGCGGGTACTGGATAAGGGCATTGTGATCGCCGGAGACATCACCGTTTCGGTGGGCAATGTGGAGTTGCTGAATGTGCGCATTCGCCTGCTGATTTCTTCGGTGGATAAGGCCAAGGAGATCGGCATCAATTGGTGGGAATCGGATCCCTATCTCAACAGCCAGGCGCGGGAGCTGCTGGAAGCCAACCGACAGCTCATGCAGCGCGTTGCCGAATTGGAAAGACAGCTTGCCCAAGCTCTGCCCCAGGGGGGAAAGGGAACGGACCCATAGGCTGCCCCCCGCCATTGTGACCTGGATTGACGGGCTAGACTGGCTGCTGTGGTGGTTTGACGGGGTGATGGGGCATGGCTTTGGAGATGGCGTTTGACCGGAAGGGTTGGCAGCGGCTAGGGACGCTGGGCTGGGCTGTGGGTGTGGTGCTGGCCCTTGGAATCCCGGCTTGGGGTCAGAATCCCCGTGCCATCAGCATCAGCGCCGATGTGCAGGAGGCCAACGCCAACACAGGGGTTTTTACGGCCATTGGCAATGTCACCCTCAGTTTTCCTGCCGAGCGGCTTACGGCCCGCGCCCAAAGAGCTGTGTATTACAGCCAGGAGCAACGCATTGAGCTGGAGGGCCAGGTCATCATCAACCAAGGGGAGAATCAGTTGCAAGCGGAGAAAGTCATTTACCACATCGACAAGGGCACCATCCAGGCAGTGCCATCGGCAGGGCGGCAAGTGGAGTCCATCTACGTTTTGCCGGAGCCCAGCTCAAGTCCTTAGCTGATCCCCACACTTTTTTCCAGCAGCACGGACTCAGCCAACACGGCTATACCGTGATTTCGTCACCGATCATCCCAGCCTGCAGGGTTTCCCTCACCCCCAACCCCTCTCTCAAAAGGAGAGGGAAGCCAGGGACAGACATAACAAATCGTTTCATTGCTGTTTGAAATGACTACATTTGAAATGACTACACATGGGGCAGCGCTGGAAACGAGCTCGGGGAATGTCGGCTTAGATCCGTTTAGGATGTAGTAATTCATTTAGGATGTAGTAGTTCGGGCGGCAGACTTTTTCCCTGACTCTGAATCAAAGGATGGCTGATGGATGTTCGGGATCCGAGTTCCTCACCCCTGGCAACGAGAGGCACAGGTCACTCCAGAAGAGATGTTTTTCAGCCGGCGGCAATTTCTAGCGCAACTGGGATCCGTTGGGGTGGGAGCCAGTTTTTCTATTTTTGGGTTTGGCAGCAGGGGAGCTGCTCCCTCGGTAGAACGAGAGCTGAGGGGGATCCCACTCAACCCCCACTTTTCGGATGTGGGCAGGCCCGTCACCGAGGAGATTGTAGCTGCTCGTTACAACAACTTTTACGAGTTTGGCTCCGGAAAGCGCGTCTGGCGGGCTGCACAGGCTTTGCCCACGGATCCCTGGACTGTCGAGATTACCGGGCTGGTGCGGCATCCTCAGCGGTTGGGCCTGGAAGATCTGTTTAACTTCCCCCTCGAAGAGCGCATCTATCGCTTTCGCTGTGTGGAAGCCTGGGCGATGGTGGTGCCGTGGTTGGGCTTTCCGATGCGGCTGTTGCTGGAACGGGTGGATCCTTTGCCGACGGCTCGATTTGTCCGCTTCACTTCCTTTTACGATCCGGAAATTATGCCTGGCCCAATCTGGCCCCCCAACTTGCCTTGGCCCTACACGGAAGGGTTGCGGATCGAGGAAATGGCCAACGAGTTGGCCTTTTTTGCCCTCGGCGTTTATGGCAAGCCGTTGCCCAAACAGCACGGAGCGCCAATTCGCATGGTAGTTCCCTGGAAGTATGGCTTTAAGGGGGGAAAATCCATCGTCAAAATCGAGTTTTTGGCCCGTCAACCCTCCACGTTTTGGAATACCCTCGCCCCTGGGGAATATGGATTTGAGGCCAATGTGGATCCTAGGGTGCCCCACCCCCGCTGGTCACAGGAGCAGGAAGTCTTGATCGGTTTCGGATCCCGTTCCCAGTGGCAAATCGTTCCCACCTTGCCCTACAACGGGTACGGAGAGTATGTTGCCCACTTATATGGCTGAACTTGTATGCCTGAAGACGCCCACGAAAGGATTCGAACCTCCGACACCTGGGACCGGAACCCAGTGCTCTAGTCCACTGAGCTACGTGGGCAATGCAACTGCATTAACCATCATATCTGCTGACTTTCAGTTCTGCCAAGGGGGCAAAGCTGCGGCGGTGCTGCGGGGTGGGCCCCAAGTTCTGCAACGCCAGTCGGTGCTCCCGCGTGCCATAGCCAGCGTTGGTGCGCCAGCCGTAGCCGGGGTACTGCCGATCCCAGCTCTGCATCAAGGCATCTCGCCAGACTTTGGCCACAACTGAAGCAGCGGCAATGGAGAGGCTGATGTGATCCCCCTTGACCAGGGCCGTTTGCCGGGATCCCAGCTCGGCCAGCGGCAATCCATCCAGCAAAATGTGTTCGATTGGATCCAACTTGGCCAAAGCCCGCTGCATGGCTAGCACCGTGGCCTGGCGAATGTTGAGCCGGTCGATCTCAGCAGCAGAGGCACTGCCAACGCCCACAGCCAAAGCCACCTGCCGAATCCGTTCCGCCCATTGAGCGCGTTGCTGCGGACGCAGTTGTTTGGAATCCCTCACTCCCTCCAGTTCTTTGGGATCCATCTGGGCCGGCAAAATTACCGCCGCCGCCACTACCGGCCCGGCCAGGGCCCCCCGCCCCACCTCATCCACCCCCGCCACCCGCAGGATCCCCTGCTGCCAAAGGGATCCCTCCCAGATCAAACTCGGCCTTGCCCGCTCCACCATACTCCCATGCCTGCCCCTGGGCTTGAGAGCAGCGCCTAACTGCTGCGGGAGCGCCGTCGCCTGGAGGCTGCTGGAGATTGCTGGGCAGGGCTGATCCCCAGTTCCGCGGCTGGCTCGGCCAAGCTGCTCTGCACGGCTGACGGGAACGATTCAGCAGAGGAGATTTCGGGTTCCGAGGGTTCGGGTGGAGAAACGGTATCCAGCGGCTCCTTCTCCTGCAAGGCATCCGGTTCGGGCGCCAATTCCTCCGCCTGAGAAGTTGCCTCAGTCTCCACCTCTGGGCTACTTTCCACCTCGACAGTTCCCGGCAGAACCACCCTAACCGCCGTGTCTCGGCCCCAAGGCGGCGGCTGGTCAAGCAGCAACAGCGGCGACAGCCCCAGCTCCGAGTAGACCCGTTGTTGTAACGGGGTCATCTCCACGGTGACGGTTTGCCGTACCGGAGCCGGACGGCCTTCTGAGGACTCCGTCCCGCTGGCGCGAACGGTGCGGGCTGGGGAAGTGTGATCTTTGCGTGCGGTGGATTCTGCCTCTTCCCCAGGGCCAGAACGGCGGGGTTCTTGACGCTTTAGGTCTGCTCCGCCCCCTGGCAGTTGCATCGGCTCTGGGGCTTCCTCTTCTACAGGAGTATCCAGGCTCCGGGCAACGAGGCGCTGGCCAGTGCGGGGATCCCCCCAGTCTTCGCGGGGACGCTTGCGTCCCGTTTCAACCCGTGGCTCTTCCTCCAGATCGTCTGAAGTCGTAAAGGGATCCGGGCTGGGGCGTCGTTGTCCGGGGGCAGATCGCGACCGCCGCAGCAGCGCACGGCTATCGCCTCGAGACAGCCCATCGCTTCCCACTCGCAGGCGCGCCCGTTGGGAGTTGCCATCGCGGGGCAGGATCGGGCCGGCGTCTTCCTCATCCCCTTCTTCCACCTCGGTGGGCAGCGTTACCGTCAGGCCGCTTTCTATCGTCAAGAGATGTCCCGGCTCGGCCCCCGGCAAGCGGGCCAGGATCCCCAGCCCCTCACAGGTGGGGCAAGAATAGCCGAAGATCTCGTAAAGGCTTTGCCCCTGCCGTTTGCGGGTGAGCTCCACCAGCCCCAATTCCGACAGTTGGACCACCTGTGGGCGAGCTTTGTCGCTGGAGAGGGCCTTGTTAAAATGCTCCAAAACCAGCAACTGGTCGCGGCGGGAATCCATATCGATGAAGTCCACCACAATCACACCGGCAATGTTGCGCAGCCTCAATTGGCGGGCGATCTCGGTAGCCGCCTCACAGTTTGTCCACAGCACTGTCTCCCGAGAAGTGGCCGATTGGGTGAAGGAGCCCGAGTTAACATCAATTACCGTCAGGGCCTCGGTGGGCTCGATGATGATGTAGCCGCCAGAGGGCAAATCCACCCGTGGCCGCAGCGCCTGCCGAATAACCGCGTTGACCCGAAAATACTCCAGAATGGGGGTGGGCTCGCGGTGGGCATCGACAACGACACCAGGGGGCATTTGGCCCTTGTTCCAGCCCTGCAGATAGCTACGGACTCGCTTCGCTCCTGCCGCAGAGTCGGTCACAATACGGTTCACATCGTCGGAGTAAACATCCCGCAGCACCCGCTGAATAAAGTCGTCATCCCGGTTGAGTAGCCCCGGCCCCCGTGCCGCCTGATACTGCTGTTGAATATCTTCCCAGAGTTTCTTCAATTGCTCCAGGTCGTCGATCATCGCTTCTTCGGACACACCTTCCGCTTCGGTGCGCACCAACAGGCCCATCTGCGGGGGCTTAATCAAAATGGCCAGCGACTTCAAACGGTTGCGTTCTTCTCGATCCTCGATGCGGCGGGACAGATGAACGCCTTTTCCGTAGGGTCGCAACACCAAATACCGCCCTGGAAAGGCCAAATCTCCGGTAAGCCTTGGCCCTTTGTTGCCGGTAGGCTCTTTCATCACCTGTACCAGCACCTTTTGCTGCGGCAAGACCAGCTCAGAAATCGAGGCATGACTTCGCTTGAGGCGCAGCGGGCCCAGGTCGCTGACGTGGATAAACCCATTGCGCTCTGCAGGGCCGATGTTGACGAAAGCGGCATCGATGCTGGGCAGAACGTTCTCGATGATTCCGACGTAAACGTCTCCCACTTGGTGAGCGCCGCTGGCGACGATCAGCTCCTGCACTTGATCTTCGGCGAAGACGGCTGCCACTCGATGTTGCTCGGCAATGACAATCTGCCTGGGCATTAACTTCCCTCCCCGCCCCAAGGGCACGCGGTTACGGGTTGAACCCTCATTCTGGCGAGGTGTTGTCCTTTTGCTGGGATCTGCTCAAGTTTCTTTAACCAGGATCGAGTCGTCATGGGGCTGTCCATTACCCTCAGCTCTGCTTTGACGCTTGGCTTTGTTTCCTCTCCAATGAGTGAGGTGAGTTTAAGTGCATGTGAACTACCCAATGCTGGCTCTGGTGGGTACAGCGGGGGCTTCTGCTGATTGGAAGGAAAACTCATCGGATGGGATGAATGGATTCGGTGAGGTTTGCATGGAGATTCATGGATGGGCTCAATCGATAGGCTCAGGGAGCAAGACGGCTCCGCCTCGGGAGATCCAACGCTGGCCCATTGCAGAACCCCAGTTGTGCGGCCCAGCCTGTTCGCGAAAGCGTCGCGTAGCGATAGTCCACAACAAGACAGGGTTTGCGCGCGGAAAGAAGCACCTTCTCAGGGTAAAATTTTCTGGTTAGATCTGGGCCAGGTCGAAGAGGCACACTTTTCTGTTGCACCTATCGACTCGACCCCATCACGCCTGTTACCTGCCCTGGGTACTGAGTTAAGAGTGTCTCCATTCCAGAATCCGGCCCAGCTTTTGCCTGCTGCTCACCCCGCCCTTGGTCAAGTTGATGCTTGGCGAGCCCCACAGCGGCAGGAGCCAGCAATAGCAGCATTATAGCGCTTGTGGGATCCCTCAGCCCAGACAGACCCTTAGCCCTTGGGTTGCTCCCAGAGGAAGTGCTCAATCTGGATCGGCTAGGGGGTTCTGATACATTTACGCTGAACACTGCTGAACATCACTGTTCAACTATGCAGCGATAGCATTCTGTTTGTTTCCATTCGCGTTAGCGGGACGGAGTCCAAACAGAATGGCGGTATCCCGCAAAGCTTTGAGTAGAATACCCAAAGCGCAGTTTCCGTGTCGTCTTACTACCAATTTTCTGCTTTGCTTTGGCTACCATGTTGGCAGACTCGAAAGTAAACAGAAAGATCAACTGGTAGTAATCCGTACTGAACATATTATACATTATTTTCAGTATAGTTGAGCTTATTATTGACTAGAGTCATGCTCCCACAACAGGCGCAGCCGCTTTGCCGTCTGTAGTGTCCAGTGGGGCAACCCCAATGACTCGGCCATTTGAACCAGATGGGTGGGCCGCAGGTAGGCACCGTCGTTGCGGCAACTGCCCCGGTAAAGGAGGCAAGCGCTGCCCTCGGGGGTCAGGCCCTGAAACTCTAGGTAGTAAAGCAGGGCGCGGGCATTGAAGGGAGAGGACTTGCCAGACTTGGAGGTTTTTTCAATCCAGATTTCCTGCGCATCCAGAATCTGGGTAACCCAGGCAGGCCAAGAGGACTCCATCCCGCTGACGCAAATGGCTTTGGGCAACTCGCAGCTCACCGTAAGCTGATATTCGGCGGCGTAAACGGCTTCGGTGGCAGAGGGATCCCGAAGGCTAATTTCCTGGACGGCTTGGATGGGGATCTCCGGGGGCAGCTGTTCGCTCAGAAGGGCGCGCAGTTTCTCAGGCGTCAGAGGACCTTCAGGCCGATCCAGCAGCTCCAGATCCAGGATTTCGCCATAGCCTTCCTGGCCGATGGGCAGAGCGTTGGCGTTGGCCAGGCGGGGCATGGGGTGGTAGCCGCCGCTGAAGGCCAGAGGTAACCCCGCTCGCCGACAGGCCCGTTCCCACAGGCGCATGAGATCCAGGTGGCCCAGCCAGCGCAGATCCCCGGTTTTGCCGTAGGTGATGCGGAAACGCTGGGCAGGTGGCTCCGGCTCCAGGGGATCCGGGGTGGGGGTGGGTTTGCTCTGCAGGGGCGGGACGGGCGGAGGGGGAATGACGATGTTGTGGCCGAAGCCGGGGCCGCAGATGCCGCAGGCGGAGCAGCCCTCGAAGGAGCAGTCTTCCACGGTGAGGGCTTCCAGGGCGCGGCGGTAGTCTTTTTGCAGCCATTTTTTGTCGATGCCGGTATCGATGTGATCCCAGGGCAAGGGATCCTCCAGGCCCAATTCCCGGATGGGGAGATGGGCGCAGAGGGCGACCGGATCGGCGGCAGGATCCACCTCTTCGCCGCAGTAGGCCCTCACCCAGGCAGCGTAGGCGGCGTCGATGTTTTCCCACCAGGCGTCCATGCCGGCACCGGCCCACCAAGCCCGCTCGATCATGCGGCCTAGGGAGCGATCCCCTTTGCCGATGAAGTCTTCCAGGATGCTGAAGCGGATATCGGTGAAGTGGGCCTTGACTCCCCGTAGCCGGCGCAGCTCCTTCTGCAGCAGGGCCTGCTTCCGCTGCACGTCGGCATAGTCTACCCGGTGCCACTGGAAGGGGGTGTGGGGCTTGGGGGTGAAGTTGGAGAGGGTGAGGGTAAACTCCACCCGCTTGCGACCCAGGGCTGCACATTCTCGCTGCAGCATCTCGACGGTGCGGGCGATCCCCAGGACATCGGCGTCGGTCTCGCCGGGCAGGCCAATCATGAAATAGAGCTTGATTTTGTCCCAGCCCTCTTGGACGGCGGTGCGAATGCCGCGAATCAAGTCGGCATCGGTGAGGCCCTTGTTGATGATGTCCCGCAGCCGTTGCGTGCCAGCTTCGGGGGCAAAGGTGAGGCCGGAGCGGCGGGATCCCTTCATGATGGCGGCAATTTGCTCATCAAAGCGATCCACCCGCTGGCTGGGCAGGGAAAGGGCAATGTGTTCTCTGAGGAGACGGTTGTGCAGCTCCGCTCCCACCGCCGGCAGGGAAAGGTAGTCGGAGCAACTGAGAGAAGAGAGGGAAAATTCGTTGTAGCCGGTCTTGCGCAAGCCCTGCACCACAGCCTCCACCACTGCTTCCGGATCCACATCCCGCGCTGGGCGGGTAAGCATTCCCGGCTGGCAAAATCGGCAGCCCCGTGTGCAGCCCCGCCGCACTTCCATCACCAGGCGGTCGTGGACGGTTTCCACCAAAGGCACCAGGCCGACGGAGTATTGGGGTTGAGGCAGGGCCACCCGACGGCGGACGCGCTCCGGCACCCCAGGCACGATGGGTCGAGGCGGGATCCCCTCGTAAAACTGGGGCACGTACACCCCCGGCACCTGCGCCAGCTCCAGCAAGACCTCTCGGCGGGGCTTGGACAGGGATCCGGCCAGCACTTGGCCAATTTCCGGCAGCACCTCTTCCCCATCTCCGAAGACGAAGAAATCGAAAAAGTCGGCAAAGGGCTCCGGGTTGGAAGTGGCGGTTGGCCCACCGGCAAAGATCAGAGGGCACTCTTCCGGGGTAAAGGGCTGCCGCTCCCACCACTTGAGCGGGATCCCGGCTAGGTCCAGCATCTCCAGGATGTTGGTGCCCCCCAGCTCGTAGGCCAGGCTGAAGCCAATGATATGGAAAGCGCGCAGAGGGCGGCGGGACTCCACGGCAAAGAGGGGGATCCCCAACTGCCGCAGGCGGGCCGCCAGATCCGGGCCTGGCAAGTAGGTGCGGTCACACAGTTGATCCGGCTGGGCGTTGAGGATGTTGTAGAGGATGAGGTGGCCCAGGTTGGAAGCTCCCACCTCGTACAACTCTGGATAGCTCAGCACCCAACGCACCCGCGCCGAATCCCAAGGACGGTGGACGGCACCGAACTCTTTGCCCAAGTAGCGGGCTGGCCGCTGAATCTCAGGGGTAAGCAGGCGATCCAGATCGATGGGACTCAGATGCGGTTCAGTTGCAGCCAGAGAGAGCATGGGGATCCGCCGAGACGTTGACACAGTCACTGATCTGACTCTAGCCGAACTTTTCCAGCAACCCAAACGAAGGGAGAAGCACTTTGCCCCTCTGAGCCCCTAGGTTACAGCCATATCCATTTTGAATGAGCCCGAGGAATGCTCCTCAACCCCTATTCTCGCAGCCAACGGGTGGTGCCATCTTTTTGATCGATGAGGGTGATGCCGAAGGCTTTCAACTGATCCCGAATGCGATCTGCCTCTGAAAAGTTTTTCGCCTTGCGGGCTGCCGAGCGCTGCGCGATCAGCTCCTCGATTTTTTTAAAGTTAAGTTCCCCATTTGTAGCTGCTTCTTTGGATCCCTCGAATTCAGAGAATGAGGGCCAACAGAATCCCAAAGTAGCCAAAATCTCCAGCAAGGCAGCGCTTTTTTGTTTGAGGGCCTGGGGCTCCAGATGGGTTTGGCCTTGATGGGTGAACAGGTTGTGTTCGCGGGTGAGTTCTTTGGCCAATTCAAAGGCGATAGCCAGCGCTTCAGGGGTGCCAAAATCATCGTCCATAGCAGCTTGAAAGGCTTGCATGGCCTCAGCATCAGGGGATCCCTTTTCTTCTTTGCAGAAGTGCTGGGCACAGTGGATCCCTTTCTGGAGGGTTTCCCAGCCACGGCTAGCCGCCTGCATGGCTGCCTCGGTGAGATCTATGGGGCTACGGTAGTGGGTCTGCAACAGAAACAGCCGCAAGGCCATGGGGTGATAGACGGCGAGGGCCTGTCGTAGGGTGGTGAAGTTGCCCAAAGATTTGGACATTTTCTCGCCGTTGATGTTGAGAAAACCGTTGTGCATCCAGTACTTGGCCATCGGCTTGCCGGTGATTGGCTCCGATTGGGCCAGCTCATTTTCGTGGTGGGGGAAAATCAAATCTGCCCCGCCGGCGTGAATGTCGATGTGATCTCCCAGGGTCTCCCGCACCATGGCGGAACATTCGATGTGCCAGCCCGGTCGCCCCCAACCCCAAGGGGAGGCAAACCCCGGCTCAGAAGGGGGGGCCGCTTTCCAAAGGGCAAAGTCGAAGGGATCCTGTTTCTCAGCTCCTTCTTCTCCTACCCGGCCACTGGCTCCCGCCTCCATCTCCTCCAGTTTTCGACCGGATAGCTGGCCGTAATCCGGGAACTTGCGGACAGAGTAGTAAACAGAGTACTGAACAGAGGCGGGGGTCTCTGGCTGGTGTCCCGCTTGCAGGAGGGAAGACGGGTCGGTCTGGTGTCGAATCGGATCCCGTACCCGGTAGGCAAAGCCTTTGAGTTCCAGAGATTGGATCAACTGGAACATGGCTTGCAGCGATTGCGTTGCCCTCGGGTAGAGATCGGCCCGCTTGATGTTCAGGCGATCCATGTCCTGGAAATATTCGGCGATGAAGCGCTCCGCCACCGCTTGCATGGATTCGCCACGTTCCAACGCCCGCTTGAGGATCTTGTCGTCCACATCGGTAAAATTCTGCACATACTTCACTCGGTAGCCGCGCCACTCCAAGTAGCGACGCACCGTGTCCCAAACCACGTAGGTACGCGCATGGCCGAGGTGGCAGAGGTCGTAAACCGTTACACCACAGACATACATCCGCACCAGGGGCTTCTCCTCCGCAACTGGAGCTGCAGATCCCTGGGAATTGCCGACGGAAACGGATTGAGATCCACCTGCTGCCAGCGGCTGAAACACTTCCTTGCGGCGAGTCAATGTGTTATAGACAACCAAATCCATGGGTATCCCTAGTTTGTAGTTTCAGCTACAGCAAAACAGGCTTTGTCTTCCAAAAAAAGACGATGGCGCACTTTGTCTTGAATCGGATGAGGCTCGACAAAATCTCAACGAGCCAAGGGCTGGAACCATTGTGAGGCAAGCATTGTGGCTGAAATTACCTGCCAAGACTTGTCTAGATTTGTTAACTACGGTACTCTAACCTGAGTGCGAGCCAGCCTGTTCATTAGCGAGCTCCACCCCGGCTTGAGTCACCCCTGGGGTGCTCGGTGCCAAGGGGCTTATGCCCCTCATTTTGACATCTTCTTCTCTTGCACTCTAGTGTCAGCCTGTTGGTGTGAGGATGCCTTTAAAACCCACTTTCCCCAATCCCCAAAACGGGGAGCTGGATTTCCGCGGTGCTGCCGTGAGCACCCTTTCCCCCCCACCCCCAAAGGGCTCGGCAGGGATCCCTTCAGAACAGTCCTGGACTTCTGCGGATTCATCTGCCGAGGAAGCCTATCTTCTGGAGTGGGCTCCAGCCCCTCTCTCTGGGCGGTCGAAGCCAAGATGGGTTGGTTTGGCCCTCTCTCTCAGCTTAACGGGCCTGGTATGGCTTCTGAAGCTGGAGGCGGATCCCTGCGCAGAAGCTGGGGAAGAGCAGCTGCCGGCCACCCCCAGGTGCCCAACCGAGCCTGAGACAGCCCATCCAGAGCCGGGGGATTCTGCTCCTGCGCGTCGGGGATATCCGGCTTGGGCCACTGGTCTTTTGCTGATGCTGGGCTTGGCCGGAGTCGCTACCCTACAGCAGCGACAGTTGAATCGCCCCCTGTCTCCGGCGGTAGAGCCGATCCCACCCTCTGTGCATACGCTATCTGGCGCTCTGCAGCAAAACTACGAGCGGAAAAAGGAGCAGCTGCGCCAAGCCTTCGCAGAAGGGCGAATCCCGACAGGAGAAGGGCCCAGAGGCATTCTGGAGCATGAAATTCAGCCGGGGGAAACCCTCTGGCAACTGACCCAGATGTATCAGCTCGACGCGGCTGCCATCACCGTCTCCAATGGTATTCAGGCCAGTACTGAGCTGAAGCCGGGGCAAGTTCTCCTCATCCCCAGCCAGCCGGGATTGATCTACACCGTCAAGCAGGGAGACACACTGGAGGACATTGCCAACCGCTACCGAGTTCCCCAGCAGCGGATTATCGAAGCGACTCCTCTGGATCGCCCGGAATATCTGCGCATTGGCCAACGCCTGCTCATCCCCGGCGATGTGGGCGAGTTGATCCAGCGTCAGAAGGAGATGATCGCTGCCCAGAAAGCTCGCGAAGAGGAAGAGCGCCGCCAGCAAGAGGAGGAAGCCCAACGCCAAGCCGAAGCCCAAGCTCGATTACAGGCGGAGCAGCAACGCCGGGCCCAGCAAATGGAACAAGAACGGCAGGCCCTCTTGGCCGGTGGATCCCTGACCCACACAGTTGGAGCCGGTGACACCATCGAACGGATCGCCGCCCGCTATGGGGTAACTCAGCGATCCATTATTCAAGCCAACAACTTGCGCAATCCCCACTGGCTGCGCATTGGCCAACGCCTTACGATTCCGGCGCCGGGTACGCAGCCCACCCCAGCTCCTGCCCGACGAGCTCAGAGCCAGCCACAAGCTCGGCCAGCGCCGCCAGCGCCCCCTCCAGCTCCTCCTCAGGCCCGCAGCAGTGGGTTTATCTGGCCGGTCTCCGGGCAAATCACCTCTGGCTTTGGCTACCGTCGCGGTCGCCTTCATGCAGGGGTAGATATTCCTGGCCCCGTGGGATCCCCCATTGTAGCCGTTCAGGAGGGAGTGGTGATCTTCGCGGGGAATGGCGGGGATGGCTACGGCAATCGGGTGGATATCCGCCATCCCAACGGAATTGTTACTCGCTATGCCCACGGCCATCAGATTTACGTTTCCACAGGCCAGTACGTGCAGCAGGGGCAGACAATCATGAGCCGCGGCAGCACTGGCTGGAGCACAGGGCCGCATCTGCACTTTGAAGTCCGCCCCGGCGGGGGCGCGCCTGTGGATCCCCGGCCCTATCTGCCCTGATCCTGTCCCAAAGCGAGACTACACAGAACAGCCAGCCTGGCCATAAATTGCTAGCCTAAAAACAGCAAACTCCAGACCGTAGGAACACGCCGATGCAGTGGGTGAACGCGCTCTCCCAGCTCCCTTCCCTAGAAGCGGCTCTGCGGCAGGTGGTGGAGGAAGCCAAGGCCAAGCTTCAGGCGGCCCAGCTGAAAAGTGCCTTGAGTCGGCAGGTGCAGACGGTGGGATCCGGCAGCTTGCCGGGGCTGCTGACAGGGTATGTTCCCTCTCAGCCTCTGCGGCCCAACCTGGGGGTTTTGTTTGTGTCGGCGGCCTTTGCCAGCGAATACATCCGGGTGTTGCCATTGCTGTCGGGGCTGCTGGAGGTGGACGTTTTGATCGGCTGCTCCGGGGGTGGCATTGTGGGTGGCGGGCATGAAATTGAGGATGGCCCGGCTCTCTCCTTGTCTTTGGCGGTCATGCCGGAGGTGGTGCTGCATCCTTTTCATCTGCGGGGGAACCAATTGCCAGACTTGGATGCGGCTCCTTCTGCCTGGGTCGATTGTGTTGGGGTTTCGCCGCAGAGCAAGCCTCATTTTCTGCTCTTGGCCGATGGATTTTCCTCTGGCATCTCAGAGTTGCTGCAGGGGTTGGATTTCGCCTATCCGGGATCCGTCAAAGTGGGGGGATTGGCCAGTGGGGGCCGCGGCCCTCGGGGCAATGCTCTGTTTTTGCTGGATGCGCGTACCTCCACACCTCGGCGGGAGCTGTATCGAGAGGGCACAGTGGGGCTAGCGCTCTACGGCAATGTGGTGCTGGATGCAGTGGTGGCCCAGGGGTGTCGCCCCATTGGGGATCCCTTGCGGGTGACGGAAGCAGAGGGGAATGTGATTCTTGGCTTGGAGGGTCGCCCTCCTCTAGCGGTTTTGCAGGACTTGGCAGAGCGGCTCAGTCCCGTGGATCAGCGATTGGCCCGCCACTCTCTCTTCATCGGCCTGCTGATGGATGAGTTCAAGTCGGAGCCGACGCCGGGAGATTTCCTCATTCGCGTAATCTTGGGCGTTGATCCGCGCGTGGGGGCGCTGGCCATCGGGGATCAGGTGCGCCCTGGCCAGACGGTGCAATTTCATCTGCGGGATGCCCAGACTTCGGCAGAAGATCTGCGTTGGGCCCTCAGCCGCTATTGTGCCGAGCGCAACTTGAGGCAAAGCTCCTCTCAACCGAGGCCGGAGCCTTGTGGGGCGTTGATGTTCTCCTGTTTGGGGCGAGGCAAGGGCCTGTACGGCACTCCCGATTTTGACTCGCAACGGTTTCGGGAATTGCTTGGAGAGCTGCCCTTGGGGGGGTTCTTTTGCAATGGTGAGATCGGCCCCGTTGGGGGATCCACCTTTTTACACGGCTACACTTCCTGCTTCGGGATCTTCCGGCCCGCCCACTAGAGGGGGGATCCCTCGCCCTAAGAGCCGGCGAAATTGGATAGACTGAGGATCTGCTGTCAACAGCTTGGTCAAGGGTTTCTCATGCAGCTTCATCTTAGCGAGCCGCCACTCACTCAAGGGGAATGTGCCCTGGTCTATTGCTTTGCCGCTTCCGGCGGGAATGGCCGCTTTCCTCTGCCCCCTGAGATCGCCTCTTGGGATGAAAAGGTGTGGTCGGGGCTGGTGGCGGAAACCGTTCAGGAGCAGGGGTTTCAGGGGAAGCCGAATAGCAGTGTTGCCCTGCGCCTGACAGGAGAGATCCGCAAACTGGTGTTGGTGGGGCTAGGGGATCCCGCGGCCCTAACGCTAGAAGCCCTACGACGGGCCACAGCCAACGGCCTGCGCCAGGCTCACAGCTTAAAAGCCAAGCAGGTGATGCTGTCTTTGCCGGAGACGGGGTTGGATCGGGTGCGTGGGGTTCAGGCGGTGGCCGAAGCCTGCCTACTGGTGGCGCACCGGGACAATCGGTTTAAATCTTCAGCCAAAGGGGAAGAGGAAAACAGCTTTTCTGTGCAGGAAGTAACTCTCTTGGTGCCGGGGTTGGCCCAGGCTCGCCCCGATTACGAAGTCGCGCTGCAGCGGGCCATTGAGATGGCGGCAGGAACCATCTTGGCTCGGGAATTGGTGGCTGCCCCCGCCAACATTGTTACTCCTCTTGCCCTGGCCGATACCGCCCGCCAACTGGCCCAGGAATATGGTCTAGAGGTGGAGATTTTGGGACAGGAAGAATGCGAGGCTCTGGGGATGGGGGCTTTTTTGGGTGTGGCCAAAGCCTCTGACCTGCCGCCCCAGTTCATTCACCTCACCTACAAGCCGCCACAAGGGGATCCCGTCACCAAATTGGCCCTGGTGGGCAAGGGGCTGACCTTCGATTCCGGTGGGCTGAACATCAAAACCGACTCCCGCAGCATCGCCATGATGAAAACCGACATGGGGGGAGCAGCGGCAGTTTTGGGAGCTGCACGGGCCCTAGCCGCCCTCAAGCCGCAAGTGGAGCTGCACTTCATCGTCGCTGCCACGGAAAACATGATCAGCGGCCATGCCATCCACCCAGGGGATATCCTCACCGCTTCTAACCAGAAGACCATTGAGGTCAACAACACCGACGCAGAAGGTCGCCTCACCTTGGCAGATGCCCTGGTGTTTGCGGAAAAGCTGGGCGTTGATGCCATCCTCGATCTGGCTACCCTGACCGGTGCCTGTGTGATTGCCCTGGGGGAAGAAATTGCCGGCTTGTTCACCCCAGATGAGACGCTGGCCCAGGAGCTACAGCAGGCTGCCAATCTTTCCGGCGAAAAAATCTGGCGCCTGCCGCTGGAGGAAGGCTACTTCGAGGGTCTCAGCTCCATTGTGGCCGACATGAAAAACACTGGTCCCCGCTCAGGGGGATCCATCACCGCTGCCCTGTTCCTGAAGCAGTTTGTGGAGAAAACCCCTTGGGCCCACCTGGATATAGCAGGCCCCGTTTGGACAGAGAAGGATGCAGGCTACAACAACAAAGGGGCCACCGGTTATGGGGTGCGCACCCTGGTGGAGTGGGTCTTGGCGCGGCAAGCCGCAGCAGCTTGCTCATAACCCCGCCTTTCTGGACGTTGGGCCTTGAAAAAGCATCTACTGAGGGAGGAGCCAAGGGCTGCTTGGCTGGAGCTGTCCGATCCCTAAAATAGGCTTAAAAAAGAGTCTAGGTATTGAGTAGCACTTTGCAAGGCTTCCCCTCAGGGAATAGGATCCCCGCATCAAAGTAGCTGGCACAAGGCCCCCTGCGCGGGATCCTCCCATGAAAGACCTTTACCGCGAGCTGGAATTACAGCCCAATGCAACTCTAGAAGAAATTAAAGAGAGCTACAGGCGGCTTGCCAAAGAATACCATCCCGATAAACTTCACCCAGATACACCTGTTAAGGGGCGGCAGTACATTGAGGAAAAGTTTAAGTCTATTCAGGAAGCATACTCGGTCCTGAGTGATCCTGTGAAGCGAAAAGCCTATGACTCCCAAAGGCTTTCCCAGACTTCGCCCACAAAAGGGAGCGGGTATGACCAAGACTTAAAAGCAGAACGCGGTTACAGCACACAAGATGGCAAACCTTGGCCCTTTGACTTCGACAAGATAAAGGAAGCTGCAGAAGAGATAGAACGTCGTAAGAAAAACATCGAGGCCAACTATAACCAAAGAGTAGAGCAAGTTAAGTCTGAGTTAAGGAGAAACTTGATCTCTATCGGAATAAAACAAGAGGAAGCTAAAATTGATCATACCTTTGCCACCAAAAGTGACACTATACTGGGTGCCCTCTCGCTTTTAGTCCTGAGCTTGTTCATTGGTGCCTTAAGTAGCTCAATCGGGCTTGTGCTCTTTCTAATCTCAGTTATTAGTCTTTTTATGGCCATTTTTGATAAAGGATATAGCAAGTCGCAAGTTGAGAGCGCTAAGAAGCTACAGGAAGAGGCAAAATCAGTAATAGCCCAGATAGAGAAAGATAGGAACTCGAAGCTTTCCCAGCTTGAGCTTCACTGTAGAAGTAGGATCGATCATTTTAAAGCTGTCCCTATCGAATCTATATCCCCATTTTATAAGTGGGCTGAGTGGGGAGGATCAGCTATTTTTGCTAACTGCAATGAAGGAAAAGGCAGATGCTAAAAGCCTAGAAGAAAACTTGAAGATAGCGGCTGGAGTTGCTGTGGGTATTGGCATACTAGCTGCTTTATTTGGGCTTGGAGGTGGATTTTACCCATTTTGAATTTTGATCTTAGGAAGAGGCAAAACATTGCTTCATTTCCTGCAGCACCTGGGCATCTTGAGAGGCCGTTCTCGCGCCCGCTTGAGCAGCCCAGCACTTAAGACTCTCGATTTGGTCGCGGGCAATCGAGGACAAAGGCACGGTTTCGCGGATGGCCTGCAGGATATCCTCTTGGGTAAAGTCCCGCCGAGTGCTGCTGCCACTGCCCCCAAAGGCGTTGTACATGGCATCTACGATGGCTTGCTCGATCTCGGCCCCGCTGAAGTCCTGAGCTGTGGCTGCCAAGGCTTCCAGGTCGAACTCCCGCAGGCGGCTGGGGCGCAACCGCTGCAAATGCACCCGGAAGATCTCTTTGCGCTCAGCGTGGGTGGGCAGGTTCAAGAAGAAAATCTCGTCAAAGCGGCCCTTGCGCAACAGCTCTGGCGGCAGCAGCGGCACGTTGTTGGCAGTGGCCACAATGAAAACGGGGCTGGTCTTCTCCTGCATCCAGGTAATCAGGCTGCCAAACACCCGGCGGCTGGTACCAGAATCTCCATCGGCACTGCTGGTGATGTTGCCAAAGGCTTTGTCGATCTCGTCGATCCAAAGCACGCAGGGGGCCATCGCCTCTGCCAGTTGGATCATCTGCCGCACCCGGCTTTCCGACTCGCCGACGATGCCGGCAAACAGCCGCCCGGCATCCAATCTCAGCAGGGGCAGCCGCCACTCATTGGCGATGGTCTTGGCGGAGAGGGATTTGCCGGTGCCCTGGATCCCGACCAGCAGCACGCCTTTGGGGTTGGGCAGGCCATAGCGCCGCGCCTCTTCGGTAAAGGCTTCCTGGCGCACCCGCACCCAGGCCTTGAGATTATCTAGGCCCCCCACGCTTTTGAGGGTCTCGCGGGCGGTGAAAAACTCCAGGATGCCGGTTTGGCGGATGGCCTGCTTTTTTTCCTCTAGCACCAGGTCGATATCGGCTTCATTGACCTCCTGCTTGGCGGCCAAAGCGCGGGCCAAAACGCGGCGAATACGTTCTCGGCTCAGCCCTTGACAGGCTTTGACCAGTTGCTCGCGGGCTAGAGGGGTAAGCTTGAGCTTATCTGGAGCCACATAGAGCTGGATGAGGCGGCTGATCTCTTCGCTGTTGGGCAGGGGAATATCGACGACGGTGATCTCCTCCGTCAGGTCGCTGGGCACTTCCAGGGTGTGGCTGAGCAGGATCAGCATCTTGCGGGTGCGTTTTAGCTCGCGGCTGAGGTTTTTCAGCTCCCGGATGATGGGAGCGTTTTTGTCGCTGGTGGCGTTGCGCAACACAAAGTGCAGATCCCGCAGCACAAACAGGGTGTCCTCGTTGGGGGCAGAGCGCCACACCCGCCCCAGAGCTGCCATGATGGAGCCCCGATCCTCGCCTGTATCTTGCCAGCCCCGCACCAAGTCCCAGAACAACAATTGCCGCGGTGGGTCTGTCCGTCTGGCTACTTGGGTTAGCACGGCATCGGCAGGCTCTTCTTCTGGAGAGACCAAGTAAACCAGGGGGTAGCGGGCCCGGATCATCAAATCCAGCTCTGTCACCAGCCCTGCTTGCAGCTCCGCCGGGATCTCGACCAGGGCAGGATCCCTGCTGTCTGGATTTGTTTTTCTTTCGGCTTCTGTCATCGCCTCTGGAGTTTAGAACATCCTTACTTCATCTTCCTCTCACTTGTTCAGAAACCATTTGGATTGGAACAGCCAATAAGCAGCAAAATGCTCACGGTTGAGCTTCACGGTTGATCTTTAGGATAGGGCAGGGATCCCTTGCAGTTCGGCCAGCATGGTGCGGGCTGTCTGGGTGGGATCGGCAGCTTCCATCAAAGCCCGCACCACAGCTACACGGGTGGCCCCAGCTCGACGCACCTCGGGTAGGTTGTGGGGATCGATGCCGCCGATGGCAAACCAGGGCAAGTGGGCTTTCTCGGCAGCCAGGCGCACGTACTCCAGGCCGGCAGGGGGTTTCTCCGCCTTGGTGGGGGTGGGGTAAACGGGGCCGACGCCGATGTAGTCCACGTCGCTGTTCAGGGCTTGGGCCAGCTCTTCGGCGTTGGTGGTGGACAGGCCAATGAGCCGCTGGGATCCCAGGAGGTGCCGAGCTTGGGCGACCGGCAGATCCGTCTGGCCCAGGTGTACCCCATCTGCCTGGCTGAGCAGAGCCAAGTCCACCCGGTCGTTGACGATCATCAGCGCCTGGTAGCGGTCGCACAGCTGCCGCAGCTGTTTGAGATCCCGCAGCATCTCGCCGTCGGGGAGGTTTTTGCGGCGATATTGCACCAGGGTCACCCCGCCCCGCAGGGATTTTTCCACCACCTCTAGCCAGTGGGGCACAGGGCTGGTCACCAAATAAAGATGGGCTGCCAGGAGACGCTGCCGCAGGGATCCGCCCAGCAGTTCACTTTCCAAGACGTAGAGCCGATAGCGCATGTCTTTGGCCAGCTTGGCCAGGCCAGGGGCCACCCAGTGGTGGGATTCGGCCAACTTGCCGTATTCTTCTAACACCCGCAGGGCTTCTTGCACACGGCTGCAATTGGCTTGCAAGAGGTGGCGGAGATCCCGCCGTTGCTCCTCTTGGGGGTGGGAGATCTGGGTGCCTGGATCGGCGGGGGTATCGCGGGCCAAACGCAGGGGATCGCTGTGCCAGCGGGCTAGGGCTTGGCGCATGGCCTTGCATTCGGCAGAGAGCTCTCCCTCTTCCAGGCCGAAACGAAACCATTCTTCCAATACCCGTAGTCCTTCACGAGCTCGATCGAGGTTGGCATCCAGAATACGGGCGACGGCCTGGGGTTTCATGTTCCCTATACGTGGGAAGAGAGTTGCTTAATTTTTACCAAAAAAATGCGCCTAAAGCCCCGTCCTACCCTTAGCCGGAAGCAAGTCAGTAGGGTGGAGAGTAGTCAATTCACTGTAAATCACTGTAAATCGGAATGGTTTCCCTGAGGCTGTCCTTGGCCCTGAGGAGAAAGAGGGTGATGCCATAAGGCGCTAAGAAAGGCTTGCTGCGGCGTGTGTCCCCAGGCGAAGGCCCGTGGGCCGGCCCCTTCCGGCAAGTAGGCCCAAGCATAGCGCTCGCAGGCGGGAAAATAGCGGATCTCCCACCAAGTTCCCCCTACAGGCACATCTTTCACTGCCCGCAAGAAAGGGCCGCGATGGCGGGTGAGGCGCTCTTCTATAAAGTAGGGGCCTTCCAGCTGAAGGGCTTCTACCGCTGCAATAAGCTCGGCTCGTTGTCGCTCATTTCGGATCATCTCCCGGGTTCCCCTCTTGGATTGGCTCTATTCTATGAGGAGATTTCTGGTGAGCTGGGGGATCCCTCTTGATTCAGCCCAGATTGCGCCTACGGCAAGCTGTGGAAACCCAATGGAATCCAACGAATCCACCGCAGGTGCTGTGTCTGAGCAATGGACACGGGGAAGATGAGGTGGGCAGTCGCCTTGCTGTTGCCCTAGTCCAACTGGGGATCCCGGTGCAAGCCTTGCCGATTGTGGGAGAAGGGACAGCCTACCAACGCCAAGGGATCCCCCTGCTGCCCATTGCCCAGGTGATGCCGTCGGGGGGGTTTATTTATCAGGATTGGCGGCAGTTGTGGCGGGATTTGCGGGCCGGTTTGCTGGGGCTGACGGGGCGGCAATTGGCGTTGGTTCGGCGGGCAGCAGCCCAGAGGAACCTGGTGCTGGCCGTGGGGGATATTGTGCCCTTGCTGATGGCATGGTGGAGCGGGATCCCCTACGTCTTTGTGGGCACGGCCAAGTCGGACTATTACTGGCGAGATGAACGGGGGCCCTACCGACGCCCCTGGATCCCTTTTGGGCAGCCGATTTCCGATTACCTGCCCTGGGAGCGCTGGCTGATGGCCCACCGACGCTGCCTGGGTTCTTTTTTGCGGGATGAGCTGACGACTACAGCTTTGCAAAAACGGGGCCTGAGGGCCTTCTACCTGGGCAACCCGATGATGGATGGCCTAGAGCCACGCGGGACATTGCCTTTGGATCCCCACCGACCGGCCTTGCTGCTCTTGCCCGGATCCCGTCCGCCGGAAGCCTATCGCAACTGGGCTCTGATGATGCAGGTGGTGGAGCGGCTCCCAAAGGAGCTGCAAGTCTATGCTGCCCTCAGCCCCAACCTGGAGCGAGACCCGCTTCAGGCTCGGATCCCATCTCAGCGCAGCGATGTACTTCTGGTTTGGGGGGACTTCGGGGCCTGTGCCCAACGAGCAACAGTGGTGCTGGCCATGGCGGGAACGGCTACCGAGCAATGTGTGGGCTTGGGAAAACCGGTGGTGACCCTGCCGGGAGAGGGACCGCAGTTTACCCCGCGCTTTGCCGAAGCACAGACTCGTCTTTTGGGATCCGCCGTCCACCTGACCTCAGTGGAGCAGGCTCCCGCCGTGGTTGGCCGGATTCTGGAACGCCTGGCCGCCGATCCCAACTACGCGGCTGAGTTGCAGGCCCATGGACGCCGCCGCATGGGATCCCCAGGGGCCGCCCGGCGCATTGCCGCTCAACTTCGAGATTGGCTCAAGCCATCCGGCCCGGTTTTGGAACCGTTCGAGCCAGACAAATTGTGAGCCAGACACATTGTGAAATATATTGTGAAATGGGGAGCAGGTCGTTAAAAGGCCCGACTTATTGCTGTTAAGTTTAGTTTTCCGTTTTTAAGTATTTGATGGCCTTGAACCTTCTTTTGGGGTTGGAGAGCAGTTGGTGGATCCCTTGCTATGGGTGGGCGGGAACAGCTTTGGCCATTCCCTGGGCAACGGGGTGGGTCAAGCGCAGTGGCCCGCGTCCGGCAGCTTACCTCAACATCCTTCTGACTTTTGCCGCCTTTGCCCATGGCCTTTGGCTGTTGCGGCAGGTTTGGGGTCGGGATCCCCAGATCTTGAACTACCTCTGGTTTCGGGTGGCCGATTTGGATTTGACTCTGTCTTTGGAGATCTCGCCTCTGACAATGGGGGCCGTCGTCTGGATCAGCGGTTTGAGCCTGCTGGCCCAGATCTATGCGCTGGGGTATTTGGATAAGGACTGGGGCCTGGGTCGCTTTGCCGCTCTAATGGGCTTTTTCGAGGGGGGAATGACAGGGATCGCCCTCAGCGACTCGCTGTTTTTCAGCTATGCCCTGCTGGAGATGCTCACCCTTTCCACCTATTTGCTGGTGGGCTTTTGGTACGCCCAGCCTCTGGTGGTGACGGCGGCGCGGGATGCGTTTTTAACCAAGCGGGTAGGAGATCTGCTGCTGCTGATGGGGGTGGTGGCGGTTTCCAACTTTTCCGGGGCCTTGACGTTTTCCGACCTGCGGGACTGGGCGGCTACGACTAGCTTGGATCCGGCTTGGGCGGCTTTGATGGGGTTGGCTTTGATTGCAGGGCCTTTGGGGAAATGCGCCCAGTTTCCGCTGCACCTGTGGCTGGATGAGGCGATGGAAGCGCCCAACCCGGCTTCGATTTTGCGCAATTCGGCAGTGGTGGCCTGCGGGGCTTTTGTGCTGATTAAGCTGCAACCGCTACTGGCCCTGTCGCCGATTACGAATGGGGTCTTGGTGGCCATCGGCACGATCACAGCCCTGGGCGGATCCCTGGTGGCCTTGGCGCAAATCGATATCAAACGCACCTTCTCCTACTCCACGAGTGCCTACTTGGGGTTGGTGTTTGTGGCAGTGGGAATGCAGCAGCCGGAGCTGGCCCTGGAGCTGCTGCTCATGCACGGCTTGGCTAAGGCGCTGCTGTTTATGGGGGTGGGATCCCTCATCTACACCACCGCTACCCAAAACCTGACGGAATTGGGAGGGTTGCGCAGCCGCATGCCGGCCACGGTGGCCGCTTTTGCCGTGGGATCCCTGGGGATGGTGGCTCTGCTGCCCCTAGGGTGCTTTTGGACGCTGACCCGCCTGGCGCTGGTCTACAGCGGGGTGCAGCCGGCCCTGGTGGGGGTGCTGCTGCTGGTGAATGGGCTGACGGCTCTCAACCTGGCGCGGGTGTTTGGCCTGGTCTTTTTGGGATCCCCGCAACCCAAAACCCGCCGGGCCCCTGAGGTGGGCTGGTTGATGGCTCTGCCCATGGGCATCCTGACGGTGCAAACCTTGCTCATGCCCTGGCTGTTGGGGCGCTGGGGGCTCTATCCCGACTGGAACCCGCAGCTGAGGTGGATGGCGGCTCTGCTGACGGCTGCTGGGCTGGTGGGGGCAGCCATTGGCGGCTGGCTGTACTGGGGGGACCAACGGAGGGTATATCTGCCCTGGCCGGAGTTGCAGGATCTGCTGGCCCACGACTTTTACACGGGGCACCTCTACCAAGCCCTGGTGGTGCAACCGGTCAGCGCCCTCTCCCGCGGATTGGAGTGGCTGGATCGCAACGGAGTGGACGGCTTGGTGAACGGGGTGAGCCTGGCCTTTTTCTTCAGCGGCGAAGCCCTCAAGTACACCCTGTCGGGGCGGATGCAACTCTATGTGCTGGTGATTGTCATCGGGATGGTGTTGGTTACAGCTTGGCTACTGCGTTCGCCCCATTTGGGGTTGGCCTATTGATGGGAGAGAGCCATGTTGAGCCTTTTGATTGGGATCCCGTTGTTGGGGAGCATCTTGATTGGGTTGATTCCCGAGCAGGCGGGGAAGGGCTTGCACCGGGCTTTGGCCTTGGGGTTTGGGTGGGTTTTGTTTGGCCTGAGCGCGGGGCTGTTGCTGATCTTTGACCCCCACCTTGGATCCCTGCAATTGGCGGAAAGGATGGCCTGGATCCCCCAGTTGGGCTTGGTTTATGAGGTGGGAGTGGATGGGATCTCTCTGCCTTTGGTGGTGATGACCGGGCTGCTGGTGCTGATGGCCATTTGGGCCAGCGGCCAGGTGGAGCGGCCCCGCCTCTACTACAGCTTGGTGCTTATGCTGGCGGCAGCGGTGGCCGGAGCTTTTTTGGCTCGGAATTTGCTGCTGTTTTTCCTGTTCTACGAAGTCGAGCTGATCCCCCTGTATTTGCTCATCGCCATCTGGGGAGGGCCGCGCCGCACCTATGCCGCCACCAAGTTTTTGGTTTACACCGCTCTGTCGGGGATCCTCCTCTTGATTGGCTTTTTCGGCCTCAGTTGGCTGAGCGATGCCCACAGCTTTACCTACACCGTCCTGCAGGCTCACCCCTTGCCCCTGGTGCAACAAACCCTGTTGCTTATTCCCATTCTGCTGGGGCTGGCCATCAAGATCCCCTTGGTTCCCTTCCACACTTGGCTGCCAGATGCGCATGTGGAGGCTTCCACTCCCATTTCCGTGTTGCTGGCGGGTTTGCTTTTGAAGTTGGGCACCTACGGCCTGGTGCGCTTTGGCCTGCAGCTCTTGCCGGATGCCTGGGATCAAGCCGGGCCTTGGCTGGCCGGTTGGGCGGTGGTTAACGTGCTCTATGGATCCCTGAACGCCTTGGTGCAGCAGGATATGAAAAAGCTGGTGGCCTACAGCTCCATTGCCCACATGGGCTACATCCTCTTGGCTGTAGCAGCAGCCACTCCCCTCTCCCTAGTGGGATCCATCTTTCAGATGGTCAGCCATGGCCTCATCTCCTCGCTGCTGTTTCTTCTGGTGGGAGCCGTCTATGCCAACACCGGCACACGGGATCTCAAGCTGCTGCGGGGATTGCTCAACCCGGAGCGGGGCTTACCGCTTATTGGCAGCTTGATGGTGCTAGGGGTGATGGCCAGTGGCGGCACACCGGGCATGGTGGGCTTTATAGCTGAGTTCACCCTCTTTCGGGGCAGCTTTGCCGTCTTTCCCCTGCAAACGCTCCTGTGCATGGTGGGGACGGGATTGACGGCGGCCTATTTTCTGCTGATGGTGAACCGTGTCTTTTTTGGGCGCCTCTCGCAAGTGGCCATAGCCATGCAACGCCACGCCACTGAAGAGCGCCTGCCTGCTGTTGTTTTGGCAACGCTGGTGGTGTTACTGGGCCTGCAGCCTAGCTGGGCAACCCGCTGGGTGGAGTCCACCACCTTGGCCTTGGCCAAGGCTAACCTAGCTGGTGTTGCAGGACTGGTCACTGCCTTTCAGCTAGAAATCGCAGGAGCCCCGCACTGTACCCGTAGGGTCAGTGTCGGGAGGAATGCGGAAGTTATGATAGAACCATGACCCAAGTCCT